>JBJENU010000129.1:0-2633 GCA_051880355.1 Lachnospiraceae bacterium
CCATCTCGTAGGCATAGCCGTGAAGGGCGTTGTACCTTATGCCGTCCTGGGTGGTCATCATAACCACCGGATATGTTGCCATATCCATGGCAAGATATTGGGAATCCCTTCTGTTGTAGTCCTCAAGCACATAAGTAACAACCAGCGCCCCCACAAAAACCAAGGCAACTATTATGTATTTCAATTTTTTTATATCTAATTTTTTCACTACTGCCTCCTGTTAAGAAGTTTGTTAAGTGTAAGTGACAGATTAAATTCCTTCTCCATATTAAGCACTGCCTCCTGCTTAACCTTGTCACACTTGCCGGTATACACCGCTCTGATAAGAAGATTTTTAGGAGTATGCTCCATATCAATAAACTCCAGAATCTGTGTTCTGTAACCGCAGCTCTCCATAATTCCTGCCCGCACTGCATCTGTCATAATTGCAGCCATTCTCTCCTTGAGAATACCGTAAGACAACACCGGTTCCATCATCTCATTGGCAATCTTACCGTTGGCCTCATGCTGACAGCACGGAACTGCAAGAATCACCCTGGCTCCCCAATTGACCGCCTTGGCTATTGCATAGTCCGTTGCCACATCGCAGGCGTGAAGTGATACAACCATGTCCACCTCATCAACGCCATTGTAGGAGGCAATATCTCCCACCAGAAATTCCAGCTTGTCATATCCGTATTTTTTCGCCAGACTGCTGCAGTTATTAATTACGTCCTCTTTTAAATCAAGGCCGATAATACGCACATCCATACCCTTTACCTCATTGAGGTAGTAGTACATTGCAAAAGTAAGGTAAGACTTTCCGCATCCGAAATCAATTATTGTCTGCTGCCTGCCGCTGTCAAGCTGTGCCAGAACATCATCAATAAATTCCAGATATCTGTTTACCTGCCTGAATTTATCGTATCTTGAAGGATTAACCCTGCCCTGCCTGTCCATTACCCCAAGGTCACACAAAAAAGGCACAGGCTGTCCCTCTGCTATCAAATATTTCTTAGTCTTATTGTGGGAAAGCTGTCTCTGCTCCTTAATTGCAACCCCTGTCTCCTTGTATTTTGCAGTCATTGTACCGCTCTTTCCGGACAAAATAACACCATTGCCTGTTTTGGTAAGAATCTGGCATTGTTTGAAATCCTCTGCCATAATCTGCATAACCCGGTCCATTATATCTTCCCTTGAAAGATTGCTGTGCAGCTCCTGTTTTCCCGCAGTGTCAGTCTCCTGAAAAAACAACTGCCCTTTAAGAATAACAGGGCGCACCTTTATCTTGGTAATTTTATCCTTTTTGCGTGGATTGCTGATAACCAGTTCCACTAAATTTTCATTCAATACTTTATCTAAAAGTTCTTCCGGTCTCATATATACTCCTGTGAATGGTAAATATACTTACTCTATTATACATTGTAGCCCTTTTCGCCCAAAACTACAACCCAAAATTAAAAAAACGGCGGCATTTTCTGCCATTGCAGCGTCTTCTGTAAATCTCGTTGTATAAAAGCACTTCCACCATCTGTCTCATATGATCCTTCGGAAGTTTGCAATCTATTGCCTTTTCACAGATTCTGTCGCACATACGCTTAAGTGTCAGCCTGTCAGGATATGTGTCATACATAAAACTTCCCGCATATTCGAAACGGCCGCACTCCTCCTCAACCAGTTCACTAAGGCATCTTATTTCATAAGGATACATTTCCTTCATATTTTCATAATCCCTGTAGTCAATTTCCCACTCCATTTCCTGTCCATATAACATAACTAACACCTGAATTTATCTTTTACCAACAGTATATTCCTAAAAATCCTGATTGTTCATCGGAAGAGCCAGATAAATATAAGTTCTGTCATTAATTTCATTGTAATTCATAGAAAGGTTGATATTAACCTTCTGCCCATCCACCCATATTGCCTCGCCTATGTCCTTGGCATATGCGTAAATATTATAGCACTCCATATCCCTGTTTTCTGATACCACTCTGGCATCCATATCGGCAAGAAGTCCGTCAGCCACATCATCTCTTGTCTCCAGCTTTAAATCTCCCCGTATGCTTCCCTGAAAATACATTCTGACCGTTGTTTTAATACCCATATTTTTAACGGCAGTCTCCATTTTTTTCTTATAATCAAAAGCAGTTTCCACCGCCGAAGGAAGATTAACCTCCATGGATATATATTGTTTTTCTCCCACACTTGAAAAGGTAAGTATTACCGATAATCTGTCCCTTGAAAGTGTAAGGGTAGTCTTTATCGTTTCCCCATCATTGCCTGACATAACCTGGTATCCGCTAAGCCCCAGAGTTGATGCCGCCGCCTTTAACATTTCCTCCTGCTCGCTTAAGGTCTTAAATACTCCATTATATTCCGAGACACAATTTACCTTGGCGGACGTATCAAGCAGAGCCGCATTAGTAAAGGCCTGAACAATATTCTCCCTGCTGTCGGTTTTATTTTTTGTAAAAAAGTTACATACTGAAAAAATCCACAAAATCACTGCAAAATACACGGCAATCTTACTTAATATAATCGTCCGTTTCATAAAAAAACCTCCATAATAGTTTTCTAAAGTGTTACCATTACGGAGGTTTTTTATACATTTTTTAATCTAAAGCTTTGATTCTTGCCATTGAACGCTTAAG
>JBJENU010000130.1:0-11889 GCA_051880355.1 Lachnospiraceae bacterium
ACCTGGAACATTAATAAGATCTGTAATACCCTGTACCGCCTGCTGCAATACTTCATCTACCTTCTTCAATGCATCCGGCATGGTTGTCCTTCTGTCAACAATCTCAAGAAGCTTGTCATTAGGAATGACAATAAGAGTATCTACATTCTCCTTAAGCTTCTCAATACCTGCAACCGCATTGGTCATACGTGTTCTTGCTTCAAACTTAAACGGCTTGGTTACTACACCAACCGTAAGAATACCCATGTCCTTAGAAATCTTAGCTACCACCGGAGCTGCACCTGTTCCTGTACCGCCACCCATTCCGCATGTGACAAATACCATATCTGCTCCACGGATAGCCTGAGTAAGCTCTTCAATATTCTCTTCTGCAGCCTTCTCACCGATTTCAGGCTTGGCACCTGCACCAAGACCCTTGGTAAGCTTCTCACCTATCTGAATTGCAGTAGGTGCCTTACACATCTTAAGAGCCTGTCCGTCAGTATTAACACCGATAAACTCAACTCCGCTTATATTCTCATCAATCATTCTATTAACAGCATTATTACCAGCACCACCAACACCAACAACAATAATCTTTGCTGATGATTCTGTTTCATTAGTCATAATCTCTAACACAAAGGTATCCTCCTATTACTCAACCCTATTATCATTATTCTATAATATAATTTTTTCATCAAAATATCAATATATTTTTGTGATTTTTTTAAATTTCTTTTGCTATTATTCCTTATTGAAAAAAATCTTAGGATTATCAGGTTCAAATTCCTCCATGTGCAATGTTCCCTCAAGTCCTATAAGACTTGGATAAACCTGTGCCAATTCATGGATTTTTTCCGAAAGGTTGTCATTGCCTCCAATCATTACCTTAACTTTTCCAAAATACAAGGTTGCATCAAGAGAACTGTCAAAATGAATTCTGTCAACCTGAAGATTGTTTTTGTCAAAGTCCTGCAAAAGTTCCACAATTCTTGAATATACCTCCGGTTTATCCGTTACAAGCTTTTCTCCAAGAACGATGGAATTAAAATTAATTCCTGTAATCTGGGGAACATCTGCAATTATAGCCGATGAACTCTCAACCACCACCCCTTCTTTATCAAAGTACATATTGCTTCCCATGTACTTTATATAGCCGATTATTGGCTTTTCATATATAATCACCGTCAATTTATCCGGCCAGTCAATCTCTACCGCGTATCGCTGCACAAAAGGTATTTTGACCTGCTTCTTAGATTCAAACAGGCTGTAGCTCAAGGTATTAACGCTGTCCCCAAAAATCATGGAAGTCAGCTCCTCTTCAGTATGCTGCTTGTTGCCTACATATGTTATACCGTTTTCCATGTCTACCCTGAAAAAATATCCCGCCGCCACAATTAAGCCGGTAAGTATAATAACCACAACAATAATGGCTATTAATATTTTGCTACGTCTTCTCATCTTGTGCTTCTTGCAGCCTCCTTACTACCGGCAACAACAGTCTTTCGGGCTGAGCTGGCAGAAATGTTAAGTACAATACCCATTTCAGCCATCAGGAAAAGTACGGATGTGCCTCCATAGCTGATAAACGGAAGAGATACACCGGTATTAGGTATCAGGTTAGTAACAACTGCAACATTCAGCACTACCTGGATGGAAATATGACCGAATACGCCAACCGCCAGCATACTTCCAAATAAATCATTAGCATTAAGGGCCACATTGGCTATTCTCCATAGGAGCAGCACAAATACTGCGATAAGCACCAACGCACCAAAAAGACCAAGTTCCTCACAAATAATTGAGAAAATCATATCATTCTGTGCCTCCGGAATAAAATCAAGCTTTTGAAGACTGCTTCCCAGCCCCTTTCCGAAAAGGCCGCCAGAACCAATTGCATAAAGTGCCTGAAGTGTCTGATATCCTGTATCGTCGGCATATCTTTCAGGCTCAAGCCATGCAACAATTCTCTCAAGACGGAAATTGCCAAGCTCCGACATATCCATAGTATTAAGAATAATAACCAGTGCCGTAACACCAACTGCAACAATTCCCAGGATAACCAAAAATATTCCTTTTTTCTTATGTGCCACAAAGGCCATTACAAATGCAATACCTGCAACAATCAGGGCACTGCTCATATTCTTGGTAAGAAGATATATCATACCGGCAGGAACAGCTGCAACACCCCATAGCTTAAACACTGACGAGACTCTGACCATTCTGCTTCCAATATTGCAAATCATGGTTGCAAGAATAAGTATTACGGCCAGCTTGGCAAGCTCAGCAGGCTGGAATGAGAAAATCTTCAGATTCAGCCACCTTGAAGCGCCATGAGATGTAATTCCCAGCGGTGTTTTAACCAGTGCGATACAAACCAGCGATACCACATATATAATTATAGCCAGTGGACCTTTAAATTTTTTGTAATTAAACTTCATTGACAGGAATAATACCACAGCTCCCAGAGCAAGGTTAAAAAGCTGTTTCTTAAAATAGTATTCCGGGTCACCATAATCTACCATAGATGTATAGGAACTGGCACTGTATATCATCAGCAGACCAAAGCCTGACAAGAATGCCACCAGAAACAACATTGTATAATCAAACTGTTCAATTGAAGTAAAAATTCCGTTCTTTTTCTTCTTCACTCAAAACCCCTACCTTTACAGGCGATTCACATAATCTTTAAACATTCTTCCACGCTGTTCATAGTTCTCAAACATACCCCAGCTTGCACAGGCAGGCGAAAGCAGAACTGCATCTCCCGGCACTGCATTCTCTGCACATATGTTAACTACTTCTTCCATGGATTCAGCCATAATAATGTTATCAAAACCGTATTTTCTCGCAGTTTCGGCAATTTTATCCCTTGTCTGCCCAATCAGCACAAGAAGCTTGACTTTGCCATTAAAAGCCTTTATATACAAATCAAACTCAGACTTTTTATCATATCCGCCGCCAATTAAAATTGTCGGTCTTGTCATAGCCTCTATGGCCTTAACCGAAGCCTCCGGATTGGTTCCCTTGGAATCGTTGTAATAGACCACGCCGTCTTTTTCTGCAACAAATTCTATTCTGTGCTCTACTGCCTTGAAGGCCTTTACTTCCCTTGAAATAATTTCTGTAGGAATGTTAAGGGCAACTGCCATTCCAACTGCCGCCATAACATTTTCATAATTATGGGTACCAATCAGGTTCATCTCATGTACATCGCAGATTGATTCCTTCCTGCCGTTCCACTTAAATACAATTTCATCGCCTTCCATAAATACGCCTTCTTCAAGCTCTTCAAGACGGCTGAAAAACATAACCCTTGCAGGACATTCACCGGCATATTCACGCAGCATTTCATCATCATAATTAAGAACGCACACCTCGTCCTTAGTCTGGTTCATTGCAATACGTTCCTTGGTATGTGCATAATTATCCATTGTATAATGGCGGTTCAGATGATCCGGCGTAATATTAAGAATGGCTGTTACAACAGGATGGAATTCATGGGTACTTTCAAGCTGGAAGCTGCTAATCTCCGCAACAGTCATTGAACTGCCGGTAGTTGCAAGCACAGCTCCGGTATATGAATTACCGATATTTCCCACAACAAATGTCTCCTTATTATACGCCCCCACAATCTGTCCCAGAAGGGCTGTGGTTGTGGTCTTGCCGTTAGTGCCGGTGATAGCTGCAACTTTACCCTTTTCATAATTGTAAGCCAGCTCAATCTCTCCCCACACAGGCACCTTCAAAGAGTCAAAAAGCTTAACTACGATGCTGTCAATAGGTACACCCGGACTTATAACAGCCAAATCAAACTCCTGTGCCTTTTCCCTGGGCATATTACCAATAACTATATCTGCCCTCAGGGCGCCTAACTTGTGAGCCAGATCGCTTTCCTTGAGTTTATCATTACCATCATATAAACAAACATTTGCGCCTACTCCGTTAAGAAGCTTGACAGCACCCATACCGCTTAACCCGCTGCCAACAACGCAAACTCTTTTATCCTTAAGTTCCATTATCTTTGCCTCCATATTTTTATTGTACTATTTCAGACATTATTTTTCAACCTGTTTATCAATGTAATTAGGTAATATATTTTCAAACAGCTGACCTATTACCGGAGCCGCAATGGTTCCCCCGTAATATACACCCGTTGGCTCATCAATTATGCACATGGCAATAAGCTGCGGGTCCTCAACCGGCGCAAAACCGATAAATGAAGCAAAATACTTGCCGTTTCCACGGGGAAGCTTCTGGGATGTGGCAGTCTTACCCCCTATGGCAAAGCCAGGGACCTTTGCAAGATGACCTCCGCCTTCCTCAACAACCTGATAAAGAATCTGGCGCATAGTATCACTTGTCTCTTTCTCTATTGAGTCAGGTATAGTTTCATATTCATATTCTATAACCTGTGACTGGTCACTGTTTTCTGACCTTATGGCAAAATGAGGTGTTACCAGTGTTCCGCCATTGACTATGGCACTTGCCGCCCGAAGTAACGCAAGCGGCGTAATCTGAAAAGACTGTCCAAATGACATTGTCGCCAGTTCCACAGGTCCGACATTTTCTTTTTTGTGTATAATGGTGGACGCTTCACCCGGCAAATCCACGCCGGTCTTATCAAGTAATCCCAGCTTGCTGACATATTTATAAAAATTGTCAACTCCCACACGTCTTCCCCACTCAATAAAAGCAGGGTTGCACGAATTCATAACTGTCTGGGTAAAGGTCTGTGTTCCATGACCTGTAGTTTTGTGGCATCTTATCCTTCTGTCCTCAACTATAGTTGAACCGGAACATGTGAAGCTGCTGCTAAGGGATACTACCCCCGTCTCAAGGGCCGCAGTTGAAACCACCATTTTAAAGGTGGAACCCGGCTCATAAGTATCATTTATACAGAAATTACGCCACATTTTATTGAGAGCATCCTGATATTCTTTGGTTCCCGTACTTATATCAGTTTCGTAATTAAGCACATATGGCGCATTCAAATCATATTCAGGGGTATTGACCATTGCAAGAATTTCTCCATTTTTAGGATTCATTACAATGATACATACCTGTTTTGCTTCTTTTTCAATCATAGCCTTTTCAGCCAATTGCTGGGCATATGTCTGAATATTATAATCTATTGTAGTGACAAGATTCATTCCTGCCACAGGTTCTTTCCTATTCTCTTCCTTTCCTTCAATCTCCACTCCGTGAGCATCTGTGATTGTGAGAATTTTACCGCTGGTTCCCGCCAGATTGGCATCATATTTCACTTCAAGTCCCACAATTCCCTGATTATCTGCACCTGTAAAGCCAAGAACTTTGGATGCCAGATTACCGTAAGGGTAATATCTTTTGTAATCCTCGTCAACCTTAACACCTGCAAGACTATACTCTCTTATTCTGTCACCTGTTTCTTTGTCAACATTGGACTTTATCTTCTCAATGGAAGAAAACTTCTCGACTCTTTTCCTTACAGTCTCCTCACTGATTCCGAGTTCTTTTGACAGGACTTCTATAACTCTCTCCGGCTCTGTAATCTGACTATGTATAACGCTAATGTTACAGACAGTTTCATTGGATGCAAGAACAACTCCGTTTCTGTCAAGAATCATACCTCTTGCAGCCTTTATGTTACGCTCTCTCTGATGTACGTCAGTAGCCATATCGGAATAATACTTTGCCTTAAATACCATTACAATTACCAGATGTACCGCAAGGATAAGGCATAATACAAGGGTTGTAACCAGTAATATAAATATTCTTTTGTTATGCCAGAATTTTTTCTCAAACATGGCATACTCCAGACAAATATTTATATATTATATTTTCAAACTGTGCACAATATACTTATTCCTGGTTATCCTGTGACGACTCTTCGTGAATTTTTGCAGTGTTCAGATACGGAAGCAGATCAGCAAGCGTATCGTGAGCAAACTGAATTGCAGGCACCGAACTTCCGATTACGCAGGTTTCCCTGTTAGGTTCATCCAAAAGGAAATAGAAAGCATACTGGGGATTATCTGCCGGTGCATGTCCGATAAAGGAAACAACATATGTATCATCACTTCTCGGCTGCTTCTGACCTGTACCGGTCTTGCCCGCAATTGAGTAATCATCAACTTTTACTGCCATGGCAAGGGCTGTCTCCACCGAATCAAAAAGATACTTTCTCATCTGTGCAGAAGTTTCTTCAGTAATAACCTTGCGTTCCAGTTCCTTGTCAAAACTTTTAACAAGGTCGCCATTGGAGGTTTCAATCCGTTTTACCATATGTGGCTTGTAATAATAACCGCCATTGACGATTGAACAATATGCCGTAATCATCTGGACCATATTAATATTAATGTTCTGGCCAAAGGAATTAGTTGCCAAATCTGTAGGGCTCATCTCTGACGCATCAAAAACAAGACCCATTTCCTCACCCGGAAGATCGATTCCGGTCTTACGGCCAAATCCGAATCTCTCCTGATACATTACAAGAATATCAGCTCCCATTCTTGCCGCAATCTGCATCATTGCAGGATTACAAGACTGGATGAGTCCACCCTCCAAATCAAGCTCGCCGTGGCCCTTTCTCATATGGCAGCGGATATCCCAGCCACCCACGGTCTCATAGCCTTTACATATAAAAGTATCATCTTCCTTTACATAACCTTCATCTATAGCTGCCGAAACAGTAATATTTTTCATCGTTGAACCTGGTTCAAAAATGTTGGAAACACAATAATTTTTCCATACATCATACAGGTTTTCCTTAAATTCGCTGTCACTCATGGAGTCAAGCTCTTCCTGAGAAAAAATTCCTGAAAGGTCCCTTGGATTATTAAGGTCAAATGCAGGCGAGCTTGCCATACCAATAATATCGCCTGTATTAGGATCCATTACGATAGCAGCTGCAACCTTTGCACCCGGACCAAAATCAGGTGTCGCATAATCCTCCAAAAACTGCTGTATATGCTTCTCAAGAATATTCTGGACGGTAAAATCTATTGTTGTAATAATATTGTTACCGTCAACAGCCTCCTGTCTGCTCTGTTCAACACTTAAATCTGAGCCCACATATCCATGCTGCACTCCGTCAGTACCGCTTAAATAGTCATTGTAATAAAGCTCCAGACCAAGCTCGCCTCCGTTGACAGCAGATGAAAATCCCATTACATGGCATGCGAGGCTGTTATACGGATACTTGCGTATATAATTCTGTTCAAACCATACGCCTTTTACATACGGATTACTATCCGTATCATTTTTAATAGCCTGAAATTCTGCAATTTCATCTGACGTAAGTTCTTTAAGAAGCTTTTCGTAGTGGCTTTCAGGTTTTGTGGCAAGAATTTCTTCCAGTTGTGCCCTGTTAAGCTTCGGAAAACATTTTAACAAGGCTTCAATTGTAGGCTCCTTATACTCTTCCTTGTCAAGAACCACAGCCGGGTCAAGGACAAGGTTGTAAACCTTCTGGCTGTATGCAAGTACAGTCCCGTTTCTGTCAATAATTTCGCCCCTCTTTGAAGCAAGTGCAGTGGAGGTATATGTCTGGTTATCCAGAACTACCTTGGAATACCTGTCTCCTTCATTGTTGATAATGTAAAATATTTTCCAAATGCCAACCAAAAGCAATATACTAACAACAAGGAACATGCCTCTAATTCTAGAACGCATCCTCCTTGTCAGTGTAGCTTGTTTATTGTTTTTGCGGCCTTGTGTCTTCTCAAGTTTCATCGGCCTCTCCTTTTATTCAGGAATATCCTGGTACTGTTTTACATACTCACTTGCCACCGAATTATACTCTATAACCTGTGACTTATCAGGATATACCATACCCAGTTCCTGAGTTGCAATTTCAAATATCTCATTATAATCAATATTAGTATCAAGTTCAAGTGCTGTCAAGTTATTACTTTCAGTAAGCTTGCTAAGCTCCTGTTCAAGCTGGGTAACCTGTGCTGCATTAACCTGAATGCTGGCCTGTAACTGCACATAACCTACAAGCATATATATGAGAACTGACATTGCACCAATAAGTGCAAATGTATAAATAAGGTTAACCTTATGTAATTTCTTTGCCTGTCTTCTGGCCTCTCTAAGTCGTTCCTGTTCCTGTCTCTCGTAGCGTCTTTGTTCCTTTGCCTGCTTAATTGAATCCGGCTCCATAACCTCTACCGCTCTTGCCGTACTTCCATAAATATACTGCCTTGCCATAATTCCCTCCTGATTTTTAATATATTTTACACGTTAGTTCTTTCAAATACTCTTAATTTTGCGCTTTTCGACCTTGAGTTAACCTCTAATTCCTGTTGCGACGGTAAAATCGGTTTTCTTGAAATAACCTTTCCCTTGGACTTTTTACCGCATACACACACTGGAAACTCCGGTGGACATATACACGGATTCTCGCAATTTTTAAATCTTGTCTTGACAATCCGATCTTCCAGTGAATGGAACGTAATAATGCACAATCTTCCGCCATCACTTAATCTGTCAATCATGGTATCTATGGAATCATCAAGCACCTCCAGTTCCCTGTTAAGCTCAATCCTTATTGCCTGAAAAGTCCTCTTGGCAGGATGTCCGCCTGTTGCACGAACCTTGGCAGGAATAGCCGCCTTGATGATATCCACTAATTCAAAAGTTGTATTAATTGGTTTTGTCTGTCTTGCAATACAAATATGCTTCGCAATATTCTTTGCAAACTTGTCCTCGCCATAATCTCTGATTATGCGGAACAGTTCCATCTCGCTATATTCATTAACAATATTCTTAGCTGTTATGGCACTTCTCTGATCCATACGCATATCAAGTTCAGTGTCATAATTATATGTAAATCCCCTGTCAACAGTATCAAGCTGATATGACGAAACGCCAAGGTCAAGCATAATACCATCAACCTTATCAATTCCAAGTTCATCAAGAACCTGGGCTATATTACAATAATTGTTACGGACTACTGTCACCTTGTCCCCAAAGGCTTTAAGCCTCTTAGTTGCAGCTTGTATGGCGTCACTATCCTGATCTATGCCTATAAGCCGCCCTTTGTCGCCAAGACGGCTGGCAATCAGGAATGAGTGACCGCCACCACCCAAAGTACCATCCACATAAATTCCGTCGGGTTTAATATTAAGGTTGTCAACTGTCTCATTCAAAAGTACTGATACATGGCTAAAATTCATACGCTTCTCCTAATCTAAATACCGAAACCGAGTGTTGCCAGATGCTCTGCAATCTCGTCCATATTCTCATCATAGTTCTGCATACTATCGCTCCAACGTTCCTTAGACCAAATCTCAACTCTTGATGAAACGCCAATAAGCACGACATCCTTATCCAGTGCTGCATATTCTCTTAAAACACCAGGCAAAAGAATTCTTCCCTGCTTATCTACTTCACAGGTAGTCGCTCCTGCAAGGAAAAACCTCTGAATAGTTCTTGATTCCTTAAAGGACATTGGTATGTCCTTGAGCTTCTCGGCAAAGTTCTGCCACTCATCCATGGTATACACAAAGAGACAGCCATCCAGGCCCTTGGTTACAACAAATTCATCCCCAAGTGCTTCACGGAACTTAGCGGGCATAATAATACGGCCCTTGCTATCAATTGTGTGATTGTACTCACCCATGAACATATTAACAATTACCTCGAAGCTTCTTTTGAAGTGATTTTTAGCAAAAATGGGACTGAAATCTACCACTTTTCCCCATTTTCTTTCACTTTCTACCACTCTGATGACATTTTACATTATATTTACGATAAAATCAAGGGATTTTTTCAAAAAAATCCGGAAAATGGGCAAAAAAATAAGGCCACACTACATCTTGTGTAGTATAGCCTTTAAATACCCATTTTGTAGGGTTATCAACTTTTACTCTTCCGCTTCTTTTTCAGTTACGTTATCGGTAACGTTTTTTGTTTCGTCAACCATAAGTTCCGGATTCTTCTTTATTCTTAATCGCATAAACACAATATATCCAACTGCAGCAATTACTGCCACAATTGATAAAACCTGTGAGACAGCCAAAGGTCCGATAAGGAGCTGGTCTGTTCTCAGACCCTCGATCCATGTTCTTCCAATACCGTAGCCGATTACATACAAAGCAAAAACTTCACCATGGAATTTCTTGTGTTTTTTATAAAGTGTGAGTAAAATAAATACTCCCACACACCACAGAGATTCATAGAAGAAAGTAGGATGTACCTGGACAAACGGTTCACCATCTATGTATACAAGATTCTGTAAAAGTGAATCAATGGAATCCGCATGTGCAAGGGCCGTATCCTTCGGAAGCTGCATCGCAAAAATATTGTTGCAGAAGCTTCCAAACGCTTCCCTGTTAAAGAAATTGCCCCATCTGCCAATAGCCTGTCCAATTATAAGACCAAGGCATGCACTGTCTGCCATCTGCCAGAAATTAAGCTTTTTAACCTTTGTAAATACAATCAGTGTAATTGCCGAGGCAATAATACCACCATAGATTGCAAGACCTCCATTTCTTATACCTGTAATTATCTCAAGAGGATGCTCTCCATAATAATCCATCTTAAAGATACAATAATAAAGTCTTGCACCTATCAATGCCATAAATATGGTCCATATTGCAAAATCAATATAATCGTCCACATTCTGCTTGGTTCTTTTGGCATCCTTAAATGCCACCAATGCGCCTACAATGGCTGCAATGGCAATTATAACTCCATAATAGGCAATACTTATGCCAAAAATCTCAAATGATTTTCCCGGATTTACCTCAAATCCAAGATAAGGAAATCTGATTACTGAATTCATTATTTTATCCTCTCTTCATTAAACATTGAAACGGAAAAGAATTACATCTCCGTCCTGAACAACATATTCCTTACCCTCAATTCTTACCAGACCTTTTTCCTTGGCAGCTGTCAGTGAGCCACAATCAAGTAAATCCTGATAGTTAACAATTTCTGCCTTAATGAAACCTCTCTCAAAATCGCTGTGAATTTTGCCGGCTGCCTGTGGAGCCTTGGTTCCTTTTTTGATGGTCCATGCCCTTGTCTCTGTTTCGCCTGCTGTGAGATAGCTTATAAGACCCAGCAAATCATAGCTGGCTGCAATAAGCTTATCAAGGCCTGATGAAGAAATGCCCAAATCCTCTAAAAATTCTTTCTTCTCTTCATCCTCCAGTTCTGAAATTTCCTGCTCAATCTGTGCACAGATAACAAATGCACCGCATTTTTCACTTGCCGCATATTCTTTTACCTTGGCCACATGCGGATTGCCCGCACCATCATCCGCCAAATCATCCTCCTGGACATTTGCAGCAAAGATTACCGGCTTGGCTGTAAGCAGGTTATACTCCCTGAACCACTTTTCTTCATCTTCATCTTCCGGTTCAAAATTCTTGGCAAGCTTGCCTTCTTCAAGAAATGCAATAATTCGCTTAATCATATCACATTCCTTGGCAATTTCCTTATTGTTGTACGAAGACTTAATTGACTTGGCAAGCCTTCTCTCCAGAATCTCCAAATCCGAGAAAATCAACTCAAGATTAATAGTCTCTATATCTCTCAATGGGTCAATTGAACCATCAACATGAACAATATTAGTATTTTCAAAGCACCTTACCACGTGGACAATGGCATCAACCTCACGAATATTGGCAAGGAACTGGTTGCCAAGGCCCTCTCCCTTGGAAGCGCCCTTGACAAGACCTGCAATGTCAACAAATTCAATTACAGCCGGTGTAATCTTGGCTGAATTGTAAAGTGCCGCCAGCTTGTCCAGTCTCTCATCCGGAACTGCAACCACACCCACGTTAGGGTCTATTGTACAGAATGGATAATTGGCCGATTCAGCACCAGCCTTCGTAAGTGAATTAAAAAGTGTACTCTTTCCTACATTAGGCAAACCTACGATTCCTAATTTCATAGTTGTATTCTACCTCATCT
>JBJENU010000131.1:0-11851 GCA_051880355.1 Lachnospiraceae bacterium
ATATGAATGAAAAAGTTATTGAAGAGCTTAAAGCAGCCAACAGAAATGTAGAGACGGCAATTATTTCAAAAGATGTGGTTAAAATCGTAGATGCTGACGTGAAGTTTCACGACATTATATATAAGGTTACAGGCAATGAGCGTCTTATCCAGATTATCAACAATCTTCGCGAGCAGATGTACCGCTATCGTCTTGAGTATGTAAAAGATGCCCGTGCACACTCAATACTTATCAGTGAGCACGAAGATATTATTAAGCAGTTGTCAAAGAATGACGTGGAAAAAGCCAAAGTTGTGATGAAGCAGCATATTTCCAATCAGGAACGAGGCATCGAAAGATTAATGAAAAATAGATAAATGTATAGAATTCCAATTTTTGGAAATGATACCCATATGAGAATAATACATAGAGGGGATTTATTTATGAAGACATTTTCAAAATTGGTAATCTTTACAATGATAATTATGGTTGGTCTGGCGGCAGCAGAAAGTCATGATAAAATGAAGCTGCAGGAGCATCTGGCGCAGGAACTGATTCGTTTTCATGTCCGTGCCAACACTGACAGCTGCAAGGACCAGGAACTTAAACTTAACGTGAAAACTGCAGTAGTGGAGTATCTGTATCCATTACTTGTCAATTCCTCATCCATTGATGAGAGCAGGGAAATTCTCAGGAAAAATATTGATAATATAAAAGCTGTTGCAACAAAGGTTGTGGCTGACAGCAATTGTGATTATGATGTGGCAGTGTATTTTGAGAACAGTTATTTTCCTATGAAAAGCTACGGAGATATCACCCTGCCGCCGGGAGAGTATGAGGCGTTCAGAATTGACATAGGCAGTGCCCAGGGGAAAAACTGGTGGTGTGTGCTGTATCCGCCGCTGTGTTTTGTAGATGCAACCACAGGTGTTCTGCCTGACAGCTCAAAGGAGCAGCTTAAAAATGTTTTGACAGAAGAAGAATATAATGCAATAACAGGAAATGACGTCAGATTTGAATTTAAATATCTGACATTCTTAAATGGTTTGTTTGAATAATAAATGTGATTTGCCACAAGACAGGAGACGACTATGGCAACTATAAGCAAGGATGCGCCAATAGGCGTATTTGATTCTGGTGTGGGAGGGCTGACTGTTGCCCGTGAGATAATTAACCAGATTCCAAATGAACGGATTGTATATTTTGGCGATACCGCTAGGGTTCCTTATGGCAGCAAGTCCAAGGATACCATAATTCGTTTTTCAAGACAGATTATAAGATTCCTTCAGACGGAAGGTGTAAAAGCAATTGTAATAGCATGTAATACTGCCAGCGCTTTTGCCATTGATGTAGTTTCAAAGGAATTTGACATGCCAATCATCGGCGTGGTAAAGCCGGGAGCCCGTGTGGCAGCAGCTACTACCAAAAACAACAGAATTGGTATTATTGGCACGGAAGGCACAATTAACAGTGGCATTTACACGGAATTCATAACCAATCTCCGACCTGAGGTTAAGGTTATAGGCAAGGCCTGTCCCCTTTTTGTTCCGTTGGTGGAAGAAGGCATGACAGACGATATTATAACCAGGCAGGTAATAGAGCGTTATTTAAGCTCTTTTAAGCAGGAAAACATTGACAGCCTGATTTTAGGCTGCACCCATTATCCCCTTCTGAGGAAAAGTATTGGCGAATTTATGGGACCGGAAGTGAATCTGGTAAATCCCGCTTACGAGACCGCACTTGAGCTTAAGAGAGTGCTTGAGCGTGAGAACCTTGCCAATAAAAAGGATAAAGACAGTCCTTCCGAAATGTACCGTTTTTATGTCAGCGATGCTGCGGAAAAGTTCAAAAAGCTTGCCAATTCAATTTTGCCGTTTGACGTAGAGACAACGAAAGAAATAGAAATCGAGAAATATTAATAATGGAGAAAAAAATGACACAGGACGTATCCATCTCAGTAAAAGGTCTCCAGGCAGTTGCCGGTACCAATGACAGGGAAACCGTTGAAGTAATTAACATTGGTCATCTGAGTGAAATTAATCAAAAAACGTACATATCCTATGAGGAAGTCATAGACGGTGAGCAAAAACCTGTACGCAACCTGTTTAAAATTTCTGATGACTGTATAGAACTGGTGCGAAAGGGCGGCCTTGCCACCAATATGATTTTTAAGAAAAATGAGAAGACAATCTCTTATTACGATACTCCCTTTGGTTCACTGAATCTTGGAATTTTTGCAACAAGAGTTGAGGTGAAACGTAAGGGAGCATATATAGATGCTTTAACAGAGTATTCTTTGGAAGTAAATGGGGAACACATCAGCAATTGTATGGTTGAGATTGCGGTAAGACCATTGGAGGATGGTGTGGAATTAGCATAATAGGAGAAGGGGAATAATATGGAGCTGTTTCGTGTATCCAAAAGTATATCAAAGGCAGTGGCAGTTATAATAATTGTCACTGCCTTTGTCTGCCTTTATAAAATTCAGAATAGCGAAATAATTAAAACAAATAATTATGAGTATGCCACTAATTACAATTCTAAAATGCAAGGCAGTCTTGAAAATGCAGACAGGGTTTTGAATTATTCTTTATTTTCCGACAAAAACACATTTTTTTATCTCAACACAATTAAATATTCTAAGGACATAAAAAACATAATTGACATAAAAGTAAAGCCGTCCAATACTGCTGCCATTGAAAAATTAATGGAATACAGTTTTGTGCCGGTACTATTTGCCCTTATTATGCTGATTATTTCTATCAGGTATCTGATGGAAAGACAGAACGGAATGAAGGGAATTGTCAGAGCCACAGCCAACGGAAGATTGGGGCTGGTGCTTAAGCGGACAGGCATTATGGCAATTATATGTCTGATTTTATCAATTGTAATTAATTTTATTGTATTTGGAATATTGCTGATATTTTATGGCGGAGCCATGGATTTGCTTAATCCAATTCAGAGCTCACCTTTGTTTTCATTGTTTCCGTACAAAATAAATATTTTGCAGTTTTTTTATTTCTATTGCCTGTTTTTTGCAATTTCCATGTTTGTTGTAGGGCAGATAGTGTATTTAATTATGCAGGCTGCCAATATGAATAAAATATCATATCTGCTGATATTATCTGTTTTTGCACTGGAATATATCCTGTATCTTACAGTTCCGGCCAGCAGCGGATGGTGCTTTTTAAAATATATAAATATTACATATGTGCTGATGCCGGGCATGGCAATGATGTATGAGAATTGGGGAAATAATTATTTTGTAACTGATGTTTACAGCAGCACTACACTGATAATTCTTGTTCTTGTTGTGATATTAAGTATTGCCAATATATTATTACATATTTTTAAGTATGAAATCAGAGAAAATAAGTTTTTTGAAAAAATTCAGCAGTTATTTCAGAAAATTCTTGCAAAAATGAACAGTCTGATGCTGGAACTGTACAAGATTCTGTTTTTGCAGTTCGGAATAATCGTAATTGTAATTTTTGCGATTTTAATTTCTGACACAAAAATAATGCGTGGAGCCGATTATGGGACGTATAACTACTATGCGAATCAGTTTTATGAAAAGTTTTCAGGGGTTTCACCAAATCCAGACACGGATGCCTATATAACAAATCTTAAAAGGGAGCTTGCAGAATTGCAGGGTGACAAAAAGCCATTCTCAGAGCATAAGCGAAAAGAACTGCAGGATGCGGTTGCCGTTCTTGAAGGACAGAATGGTTATCTGCTACAATTGAAGGAAGAAAAGGGAATTGAGGGAAAGTTTATTAATCCTGTTGTATATAATGAGCTTTTTGGTGAGCGTCTTTATAAAAACCAGTCCAATATTAATATGCTGTGCATTGTTGCGGTAATACTCAGTGTTGCAGGAATTTTTGCGTACGAGCGCAAGCATAATATGGTGAGTATTTTTAATTCCTGTGCCAAGAGACGCAAAGTAACCTGCAATAAGGCCATAGTCGCATCAGTTGTAATTGTCATAATCTGGGGTCTGTCCTTTGCCCTTAATTGGATTAATATTCTTAATATTTACACTTTGAAAAATCCGGAGATGCCAATTCAGTCCCTGCAGCAGTTTTATGATTTTGGACTGCATCTGAATGTGTGGGGCTACATAATTTTTTGCCAGCTATTCAGGCTGGTATGGCTGTTGGTTATAGGATTTGTGGTGTTTGCAATATCAATGTTTTTTGACTATGCGGGCTCAATCGCACTTTCACTTACATTGCTGCTGCCACACCTTTTATATATTTTGAATTTTGAAGAGCTGAAGGTATTATCACCGGTAATTTTGCTGGATTATAACAGAATCAGTTATGAAGTTAACGGAAATGCCATACTTAACATTACTTATTTTGCATTGTGCTGTCTGGTTATTCTGGAAATCTGTATGATTAGAAGGAGAAAAATTGCGGTGTGACATTAAAAACGCAGCAGAATATGTAACATAACAGTTGCATCGTTCTGCTGCAAAATTTTATACAAAAATATATTTCTTGGAAAATTCTTCGGCGCTCATTGGCTTATCATAGAGAAAGCCCTGAATTTTACTGCAACCAAGTCTTTCAACAAGCTTGGCCTCCTCGTTTGTCTCAATGCCCTCACAAATAATATCAAAATCAACGCTCTTGAGCATGGAAATAATGCTCTCAATAATCTTAATTCCCTTAGGTGTCTTGAGACCTTCTCTGGCAAAGGCACAGTCAAGCTTGATTACATCTGCAGGGATTGAAGTAATAAGGCCAAGAGAAGAATAACCTGAACCAAAGTCATCAACGCTTATACGGAACCCTTTATCTCTTAGTTGTATAACACTTTCTCTGATGGTGTCCAGATTCTCAATAAATGTTGTCTCCGTAATCTCAAGTTCTACCATATTGGCAGGAATGCCATATTCCTGCTGCATATCGCTTACCTGCTTGACAATGTCCCTGTTAAAAAAATTAATCCGCGATACATTTATGGATACAGGGAAATTAAGCTTACCATGCTCATTCCAAATCTTCATACATTCAAAAGTCTTGCGCATCATAATCTCGTCGAGATGGCTTAACATGCCACTTTTTTCAAGAACAGGAATGAACTGGCGTGGACCAAGAATGTTACCCTCCTCATCCATAAGCCGACATAACGCCTCTGCACCAATAAGTTTATTCCGCGAGCAGTCAAATTTAGGCTGGAAGAAAAGCTTAATGCCATCTGCTGCACAGGCATTCTCAAATGTGCAAATCATCTTCATCTGTGCCGATTTATCATTATATTCTTCATCCTTGTATAATGAACAGGAAATCTGGTAATTGCCTTTAATTTCCTTCTTGGCAAAATGGGATTTGTCAATGGCTATGCGCATATTGAAATTGGTCTTGTCAATCTCATACACACCACAGTATGTGTGAAGGTATACCTTAGGATAAGTTTTGGAAAGAATTTTCTCAAGTCTGGCACACTTCTCACGCAGATATGCCATCTCTTCTTCAATAGTTCTTCCCTCCATGGTAAATATGGCACGGAACTGGTCTGAAGTTATTCTTGTGGCAAGAGCCATACTTTCGTCATCAATAAAAAAGTAATTGGCAATAAGCTTGATAACTTCGTCGCCGCATTCAAGTCCGTACATATCGTTAAGATATTTAAAATTACTTACGTCTAAAGAAACAGCAACAAAATTATCATGGGATTTTGTCACTATATCGGCACCCTGAATTAAAAAATTCTTGTGATTAGGCAATCCGGTAAGGTAGTCATTCTCCAAAACTCTCCCCTCCTTTCCACATACAACGATTATACCTCAATTTTACATATTTTTCAAGCCCGTATATGTCAAATTTACCCAAGTAATGCTTTAATATCTTTTTGTGTTGCCGGTTTTACAGGAGAACCGGCAACAAAGCCCATAACAGTACTGTCAATGCCAAGATTTTTAAGGACAATGGACACGTTAATACCCTTGCCGCCCGGTTTTATCCGCTCGGAAACAGAGCGGTTGGTGCGTGAAATATTAAATTCCTTAATGGTCATAATGTAGTCCAGAGCCGGATTCATTGTAATTGTTTAAATCATAAAAGACTCCTGTCATCAGAAATAATTTTATTTACAGATGAATATTGTTGACATTTATACAAAAAAGTATTATATTGAGGCTGACAAAGGCGTTTAGAGATGAGTTCTCTGACGCCTTTTTATTGTTGTATAGAAGAAACTCTAAAGCTGTTTATGACATCGGGGTGATTGTATGACAAATGAATTTATATTGCGCCAGTTAAGAAAAGGATATGAGGCGGGAATTGATTTATCAGCATATATGGAATATGGAGTCAGTACCATGAGAGAGATTAGGCAGGCAGAACTGGAAAATATCGATATTACCGGTTATGCCCGGGCAGGCTACGACCATGTCCAGCTTCACGCCATAAGGCGGGCACTGTCAAAACATCTTGATATTGATTTATATTTGTCACCTGAATACCATGGTGATGCAATTATGGAAATTGTCATAGGTCTGGAACACAACATAGACGTTACTCCATATGCCAGGCTGTGTTATACCTGGAGAAAAATGCGGGAGATAAGGCTGGGACTTGAGCATAAGGTGGACATTTATGAATATGCAAACCCAAGATATTCATACTGGCAGATGAAAGAAATAAGGCTGGGGCTTGAAAAAGGCCTGGACGTGTCACTGTATAAAAATCTTATGTATACTGCCAAGACTATGAAAAGAAAAAGAATGGAATTACTTTCACAAAAGAAAGAAAAATCATATTCCTACAAACAAATCAGTTTCGAATACGGAAGTCTTTATATCAGTCCTGATGAGATGAAAGCGGAAATTCAGGTTATGGACTGTAGCTGGAAACCTGACAGTATGGCAGTACGTGAATTGTTATTAAGCTGCGGTATTGTGGAAGGTTATGATGAGCTTGCAATTATAAGTCTTGAATCGGGAGTGAATATATATGGCCGGCGTATACAGATTGCCCGCGGAAAAAACTGCGTAAACGGGCAGGACGGATACTATACATTTAATTTTGCCCAGAGGGATGAACAGGATGAAATCCCCGATTACGGAAAGGCATGTTGTGTGGAGCGGGTGCTAAAGGGACAGACGCTGGCGACCTATTATTCTGCCACAGCAGGTGAAAATGGCAAAACCATTACCGGGAGGACAATTTATGCCTATGGGGGAAAGGAAATGCCTAAGTTGTGGGGAAGTAATATAAAAATACTGGAGGATGGCCGTACATATATGTCAGAAATCAATGGCAGAGTCATGCTTAAGGGACAAAATATGTGGGTGGAAGAACTGGAGCTTTTCAATGATTATAAGTGGGATAAACGTATATTTAATTTTCAGGGAACAGTCCATATATCCGGAGATGTCCCGGAGGGAGTTAAGATATACGCCGGGGGAGACATAATAGTTGACGGAATGGTTACGGGAGCGACACTTACTTCTGAACGCAATATATTAGTGCGCCTTGGAATTAACAAGGGAATGGATACAGCCAGACTTAACGCAAAGGAAAATATAACTGTTAAGTACAGTGAGTATGCAGAAATCAGGGCAGGAAAGAACATTTTTCTTAACTATAGCCTCAATTCCATATTAAATGCAGGGGAGGCAGTCGTTACCTTTGGAAACAAAGGTGGAATTATAGGTGGAAGTGCATTTGCGGAACGTGGTTACTGTATTTCCTGCCTGGGAAATGACAACGGCCGCAACACAGTCATTGCTTTTGGTTTAAGCGAGGAACTCAAAAAGAATATGATAAAAACCGAAAACGCTCTTAAGACAGCCACGAGAGAGCTGGAAAACCTCAAGGATGCATTAAAAAAGCTTTCACATAGCCCTGATATTTCCAATAAAGACAATCAGGCTTTTATGTACAGGCTTGTAAACACAGTTCAGAATGCAATGAAAAAAATTGTGCAGCTGGAGGAAGACAGGGACTTATTGAATGAGAGAATGACTAAAGCGGTCAGGGCGCAGGTGGTGGTCAGTGACTGCATATATGATAATGTGACTTTTGTATGTGACGGATTTAAATACTCGCCTAATAAACTAAAACATGTGTCTGTAAAATATATGTCGGGCACATTTCAAATAAATTCCCTTAACCTATAAAAACAGCCGCAGCTTCAGGACAGGAGAGTGATTGTTATGGAAAATGAATATTCTCAATATAATCGGGAAGAACTTTTAAAAATAATTGAAAAACAAAACCTGCGTATTGATGTTCTCAATCAGATGTTAAATCGTCAGACTGAATTTCTTCAAAAATGGAATGATAATATTATTGAGCTTCTGGGAACTATTGTTGAGTACCGGGATCTGGAAAGCGGCGAGCATATTGCCCGTGTGAAAATATACACGGAGATTATTGGAAGGGAAGTAAAGGACACATTGCCGGAATATGGTCTTACTGATAAGGACCTGCATATAATTGCTGCCGCAAGCCCTCTCCATGATATCGGTAAAATAGCCATTCCCGATGACATTATACTGAAGCCGGGAAAATTGACACAGGAAGAATATGACTATATGAAGTCCCATACCTTAAGCGGAGTTGAGATTCTGGAGATGGTAAAGGATGCGTGGCCGGAGGAATATCAGCGCTATGCAATGGAAATTTCACACTATCATCATGAAAGATATGATGGCAGCGGCTACCCTGAGGGCTGTGTGGGAGATCAGATTCCGATATCAGCCCAGATAGTTTCCATTGCAGACGCATACGATGCCTTGGTTCATGAAAGAGTATATAAGGATAAAATCCCACGGGATCGTGCATTACGTATGATTATATATGGCGAATGCGGCACATTCAATCCAAAGCTCATTCGTTGTATGGAAGCCTGCAGGGAGCAGCTTGAAAAATATTGAGAAAGCTATTTGATTTTTTTTGAAATGGTGGTACAATATATGGTATATTTGGTTAGAAATTGTTTCAGGAGGTTTTAAAAATGACAAAAGTAGATATAATTTCAGGCTTTTTAGGCGCAGGTAAGACAACGCTTATAAAAAAGCTTCTTCAGGAGGCATTTAAGGGAGAGCAGGTAGTACTCATTGAGAATGAATTCGGTGAGATTGGCATTGACGGCGGTTTTTTGAAGGAAGCCGGCATTGAGATTCGCGAGATGAATTCCGGCTGTATCTGTTGCTCACTGGTAGGAGATTTTGGAACATCTCTTAAGGAGGTTATTGATAAATACCATCCGGACAGAATTATCATTGAGCCGTCAGGCGTAGGCAAGCTGTCAGATGTTATTAAGGCAGTTAAGGATTTACACATTGAGAATGAAATTACCCTTAACAGTGCTTCCACAGTTGTTGATGCACTGAAGTGCAAGGTATATATGAAGAATTTTGGTGAATTCTTTGATAATCAGGTAGAGCATGCAGGAACAATCATCCTGTCACGTACCCAGAATCAGACAGAGGATAAGATGGCAGAGGTTATGACTCTCCTTCGTGAAAAGAATCATGAGGCACATATCATCACAACTCCGTGGGATGATCTTGAAGGAACACAGATTCTTGCGGCAATGGAAAATGCAGTTAATCTGGAGCTTGACATGATTAAGGAACATGAGGAGCATGACCATCACCATCACCATCATGACCACGACCATGAGCATGAACACCATCATCACGAGGAGGGAGAGTGCTGCTGCGGACATCATCATGGCCATGACCATGAGCACCACCATCATCATGCAGATGAGGTATTTACAAGCTGGGGCAGAGAGACAGCCAACAAGTATGATAAGAGTGAGCTTGAGAATATTCTTAACAAGCTTGCCAATACAGAAGAGTTCGGCAAGATTCTCAGAGCCAAGGGTATGCTCCCTTCAAGAGATGGCAGCTGGATGTATTTTGATATGGTACCGGGCGAATTTGAGATTCGTGAAGGTAAGCCGGATTTCACAGGAAGAATCTGTGTTATTGGTGCAGAACTCAAGGAAGCAGACATTGAAGCACTTTTTGGTGTATAAAAGATTGGAGAGTATTAATGGCAACACAGGAGAATTACGAAATTCCTATATTTCTCATACAGGGATTTTTGGACAGTGGTAAGACCACTTTTATATCTGAAACTATCGCAGCAGGACAGTTTGATGAGGCGCAGAAGAAGCTGGTTATCATTCTTGAGGAAGGCGAAACTGAATATGATGAAAAGCTTATGAAGAAGCACGGAATGGACGTTGTTGTGCTCTCTAAGGATGAGTTTAATGCTACTAAGCTTGAACAGCTGGACAAGCAGTATGATCCGTGGCTTGTTATTATTGAGTACAATGGAATGTGGGAATCCAGCATCATTGACAATATGAAAATGCCTTTTGGATGGAGAATTTATCAGAGGATTGTCCTTTTCAATGCACAGACCTTCCAGCTTATGTGGAATAATATGAAGGGTCTTGGAACTGATGCTGTAAAAGAAGCGGAGATGATTGTATTTAACCGCTGTGAGACGGGTATGAATCTTGGCAGCTACAGAAGAAGCGTTAAGGTATTGAACCCGGCAGCCCAGATTATTTTTGAAAATACAAGCGGCGATATGGTATCAATTGCTGAGCAGCTGCCTTACGATATTGACGCGCCTGTCATCGAGGTGGAGGACGAGGACTACGGCATATTTTATATGGATATGAACGAGCGCCCGCAGATTTACCACAACAAGAGAGTGCGCTTTAAGGCACAGGCATTTGTGGGAAAGAAGTTTAAAAAAGGAACCTTTGCACCGGGAAGACGTGCCATGACATGCTGTGCAGACGACATTGCTTTCATTGGTTATATCTGCGATTACCCAAATGCAGATGAAATTGAGAACAAGTCATGGATTACCTTTGAGGCAACTGTTAAATATGAGTTTTCAATGGCCTACAGGAAAAAGGGCCCGGTTTATCACGATGCAGTTGTATCACCTGCAGAGCCTGCCGCCCAGGAATTAGTATATTTTTAAAAATATCTCATATATTTTAACATAGCATTAAAAAAGGTGTCCTATGTTAAATCTTATCTGGGCTGGAATGATTATAGCCGGAGTGGTGTATGCAACTTTTACAGGGAATATTCAGGTCCTTAGCAATGAAACACTGGAATCGGCAAAAGAGGCAGTTACGCTATGTATAACTATGCTTGGAATTGTGGGAATGTGGTGCGGCATTATGGAAATTGCCAAAGAAGCAGGTATTGTGGCACAGATGTCCAAATTGTGCGGATTTCTGGTTGGAAAGTTGTTTCCCGATGTGCCAAAAGACAGTGAAGCATTCACTCATATTACCACCAATATGATTGCCAATGTCTTAGGACTTGGCTGGGCAGCAACACCAAGCGGTCTTCTTGCCATGAAAGAACTGTCAAAGCTTAATAACCACAGCAATGTGGCAAGTGATGATATGTGTACATTTCTGGTGCTTAATATATCATCCCTTCAGCTGATTCCTGTTAACATCATTGCTTACCGGAGTCAGTACGGAAGTGTCAATCCCTCAAGAATTCTTTTGGCGGGGATTGTGGCTACTATGGCCAGTACACTGGTGGCAGTGGCGTTTTGTATATTGGTTAAAAAATTTAAAAATAAGAATAATAGAGCCTCCGGTGCATAGAATTTAGAAAAAGCACCGGAGGTTTTATTGTGGGATTTATAGTCTACATATCCAATTTTATTATTCCTTTTACCATATTATATATAGTGGCTTTGGGCGTAATTAATAAGGTAAAGGTATATGAGTGTTTTACCAAAGGTGCCAGAGACGGATTGAAGGTTGTGGCGGAAATATGTCCAACGCTTATAGGACTTATGGTTGGTGTGGGTATTTTAAGGTCATCAGGGTTTCTTACAATGATTGGTAATGTTCT
>JBJENU010000132.1:0-2606 GCA_051880355.1 Lachnospiraceae bacterium
TCCTCATCCTTTTTCTTGAAAGCAAGGCCAAAAAGCATTGTAAAGAAACCTATAACTACGCACACACCTGCTGCGCCTGCTGCGATGTATAATGTATATCTGATAAGATTTCTCTTCTCACTCTTGCCTGTACTGGTGCCTTCCTGATATATGGTCACACTGTCCACCGGCATCACCTCAGGAAGGCGCACCAATGCACTGTAAGCCACTGAATCCACATATCTTTTAGCCGTAAGCTGGTCAGGATTGTAGCAGATAATATCAATAAAATTACTTCCTGCAACGGTATTAACCTCAATGTACTCGCTAAAATCTTCGGAAGTTCCTATATTTCTGGCAGCTGCTTCAAGAACAAGCTTACTTAGAATAATTTCTTCAAAATCTTTGTTAAGACCGCCATCCGAATCATGCAGTGAGCTGGAAGACGTCGGACCTGTTACAACATAAAGCCGCGCTGTTGACGAATATGTATCAGGCAGCTGTGACCTTAAAACAAAATATCCTGCACCGCCTGCAATTGCCGTAACAAGAATAGTTATTAGCAAAAATCTTGCAAATTTCTTCATTATTCATACCCCTTTCAAACTATTTGTATAATTTTTCAGGATAAGCTCCCTGTGCAATAAGCCTGTTAATGGAATCAACTACCGACTGCTTATCTTCCTTGTAAGTAACACCAAACCACTTATCCTGCGTCTCGATTACAGTAACCTTTGCCTCATTATTCTTAATAAGTGTATCTACCACACCCGGCAGCAAATATTCACTCTTAATATCATCCTCCTTAAGGCCCTTCAAAAACTCTGTAAAGCCTTTGTCAAGAACATCAAGGAAGTCCGGCTTAAAGCCCCACATATTCATTGAAACATGGCTGTTTGCGTCAATCGGCGTAATAACTCCATCCTTTTCGCAGGCTGCTCCACCATTATACTTGATAATTCCGCCTGTTTCATTAACGCCAACAAGATGACCTGCCTCATCAAGAACACATACTCCTCTTGTCACTGCGCCATTGTCGCTGAGTGTGTTGCCAAGGATAAAACCTGCCATACAGATATCATAGCCTTCAGTCTCTCTGTCCTCAACAAGGTAATCATGAATCTTTCTGAAGCCTTCTTTTCCATAATAATCATCAGCATTGATTACAAGGAACGGCTCATTTACAATACCCTTGCAGGAAAGAATTGCCTGACCTGTGCCGTATGGTTTCTTTCTTCCTTCAGGAACCTTAATTCCCTGCGGTGTATTATCTATCTCCTGAAAAGCGTATTCAACATCAATCACCTTCGCAATCCTGTTACCTATAACCTCTTTAAAAGTCTCCTCAAGGTCCTTGCGGATAACAAAAACCACCTTGTTAAATCCTGCCTCAATGGCATCATAAATAGAATAATCCATAATAATCTCGCCATTAGGTCCAACCGGCTCTAACTGCTTGATACCTCCGCCAAATCTGCTTCCTATACCTGCCGCCATAATTACTAATGCTGTCTTTTTCATCTCAATTCTCCTTATCATTTTATTTCCTCATAATAATACCAGCTTATTTCCGTAATAACACCATTCCCGTCTACCTCTACATTAAGCTGTGCAAAATCATCATCCTGTGATGGTTTTTTACCAATAAATGAATCCTCCATATACACATACTGGTAAGTAAGGGACTGTGCAGTTTCCATATCGGCATAACCGTTATAATTAATTATGCCATACTCAACAGCACCGCTTCCACTATATTTTTCAAGATTTTCCAGCGTAAAGTCGCCATACAGAAACTTTCCCAATATAGTTTCATTATCAAGGGACATAAAATTATTATTAAGGCACTGCTCATCACGGTAAAAATACTTTAAAACATCATCCCTTGTTCCGCCAACCTTAAGTTCCCTTGCCACCTTCCAGCTGCCGCCCGTGACACGGACACCTGTCAGCACATAATTACCCTCAAGCTTCGTCAGCGTAATTGTCATCTGGTCATAAAACAAAATCTTCTCGCTGCCATCCTCGGAAGTCCTCTCCGCAATGGGATTGCCCAGACCATTCTTAACATCTGCTTCCGGCATCATAGCCTTAACATTTTCAACCACCAGATCTTCCATATTAAAACGTCCTGCCTCACTCTTCTCAAGAGCTGCGTACGTCTCTGATGGCAGCTGTATGTCAATAATATCGCCCTCTGCCTTTTCCCCGCAGCCCACAGCCACAGCAGCTAAAAGACCGACAACCGCCGCAAAAGCTCCTAACTTTCGCAATCTATGCCACCTACCTTTATCCATATTTTTATAATTATAACATATTACAAAATTTTTTTCAACGTACCAATTCAGCCGAATAAAACCGAAACCAAAACCGGAATAGTCACCACTGACAAAAGCGTCGAAACGATAATATTTTTAACAACTGTTTTGGAATTACCCCCATACATATTGCAAATCATCATAACCATTGATGCAACAGGCATTCCGCTTGTGATAACAGTAATGCAGGTATAGTAATCGTTAACCTTAAAAAGTCTGCAGACACCGAAAACAGCCATAGGAATCAGAATCAGCCTTACCGCCGAAAAAATATAACTTCTGAAATCACACATGGACTCTTTCAGCCTG
>JBJENU010000133.1:0-2605 GCA_051880355.1 Lachnospiraceae bacterium
TTTCTGTCCTGTATCTGCCCACACCAAGGAAGGTATCGACAACCTTCTTGAGATGATTCTTCTGTGCGCTGAAATTCTTGAACTTAAGGCAAATCCTAACCGTAAGGCAAGAGGTCTTGTCATTGAAGCCCAGCTTGATAAGGGCAAGGGTTCTGTGGCAACAATTCTTGTGCAGAAGGGTACTTTAAGAGTTGGCGACAGTGTGGCAGCAGGTTCATGCTATGGTAAAATTCGTGCCATGACAGATGACAAGGGCCGCAAGGTAAAAGAGGCAGGTCCATCAGTTCCTGTAGAAATCCAGGGTCTTAATGATGTTCCTAATGCCGGCGAAATTATTGTCAGCACAGAAAATGACAAGGAAGCAAGAAACTTTGCTGAAACCTTCATCAGGGAGAGCAGGGAGAGACTTCTTGCAGATACAAAGTCTAAGCTGTCACTTGATGATTTGTTCTCACAGATTCAGGCAGGTAATTTGAAAGAGCTTAACATTATTATCAAGGCTGACGTACAGGGTTCAGTTGAGGCTGTAAAACAGTCACTTGTCAAGCTGTCTAACGAGGAAGTTGTAGTTAAGGTTATTCACGGTGGTGTTGGTAATATCAACGAATCCGACGTAACACTTGCATCTGCATCCAATGCCATTATCATCGGTTTCAACGTAAAACCTGATAACCAGGCAAGAATTGTTGCAGACAGGGAAAAAGTAGATTTAAGACTTTATAAGGTTATTTATAATGCTATCGAGGATGTGGAAGCTGCCTTGAAGGGTATGCTTGAGCCAACCTTTGTTGAACAGGTTATCGGTCATGCTGAGATTAAGCAGATATTCAAAGCTTCGGGTGTGGGTAACATCGCCGGTGCGCTGGTTGTCGAAGGTAAGATTACGAGAAATTCCAAGGTTCGTATTACCCGTGACGGCGACCAGATATTCGAAGGACCACTTGCTTCACTTAAGCGTTTCAAGGATGAAGTTAAGGAAGTTAAAGCAGGTTACGAGTGCGGTCTTGTATTTGAAGGCTTTGGCGAAATTCAGGAAGAAGATAAGATTGAAGCTTATGAGATGGTAGAAGTTCCAAGATAGTATTTGGAGGCTGTATATGAGAAAAAATAGTATTAAAAATACACGGATTAATGGTGAGGTTATGCGTGAGCTTTCCAACATTATCCGTGGTGAAATAAAAGATCCGCGCATCCACCCAATGACCTCCGTGGTTATGGTGGAGGTTGCGCCGGATTTAAAGACCTGCAAAGCATATATCAGTGTACTTGGCGATGAGCAGGCACAGCAGGATACACTTGCAGGACTTAAAAATGCAGAGGGCTTTATCAAGAATAAGCTTGCAAAAACAATTAATTTGAGAAACACTCCTCAGATTAAGTTTATTCTTGACCAGTCCATTGAATATGGCGTTAATATGTCACACCTTATTGATGAGGTTAACGGCAACAATGTGTCTGACAATGATGATGCAGACGATATGGAGGAATAGGCTTGAATATTAAAAGCTTGTTGGGAGATGCGGAAACTATTGCAATCACCGGACATATAAGACCTGACGGTGACTGCGTTGGTTCCTGCATGGGCCTTTACAATTATTTAAAGGACAATTTTCCACAGAAAACGGTTAAGATTTTTTTGGAAAAGCCGGGCGAAGAGTTTGGCTATATTAATCGGATTGATGAAATTATAAGCAGCGACTGCGATGATGCTTTTGACTTGTTCATGGTGCTGGACTGCGGTGCAAAAGACAGGTTTGAACCATTTGCCCGGGTATGCGGGAATTCTGCACGAACAGTGTGCATAGACCATCATATCAGCAATGAGAGCTTTGCCGATATCGACATAGTTATGCCTGATGCAAGCTCTACCTGCGAGGTACTTTTTGGTCTGCTTGATGAGGAACTTATAAGCAAAAGTGTTGCTGAATGTATTTATACGGGAATCATCCATGATACCGGTGTGTTCAAATACAGCTGTACATCAAGAAATACCATGACAATTGCAGGAAAAATGATGGAAAAGGGTATTGATTATTCATCAATTATTGATAACAGCTTCTACAAAAAGACTTACGTTCAGAACCAGATTCTGGGACGTGCTCTGCTTGAAAGCATTTTATTTTATAACGGTCTGTGTATTTTTACTGCAATTTCCAGAAAAGAGATGGAATTTTACGGCGTAGACGGCAAGCAGATGGGTGGAATCGTTGAGCAGCTCCGTCTTACAGACGGCGTGGAGGTTGCCATTTTTATGTACGAAATCAACCCTATGGAATATAAGGTAAGTATGCGCTCTAAGCAGTATATAGATGTGAGCAGAATTGCCCGTACCTTTGGAGGAGGCGGACATATAAAGGCAGCAGGTTTTAATATGTGCGGCAGTGTCCACGATATTATTAACAATATCAGTGCACAGCTTGTGCCACAGTTTGAAGAAGCAGGAATTAAGTGCTAGGAATTTTTTATGAACGGAATTATTAACGTATATAAAGAAAAAGGATATACCTCTCATGATGTAGTTGCAAAATTGAGGGGTATTCTTCATTTTAAGAAAATCGGACACACGGGAACACTTGACCCTGATGCCACAGGGGTACTTCCTGTG
>JBJENU010000134.1:0-2567 GCA_051880355.1 Lachnospiraceae bacterium
CCTTTGTCTGTGGCGATACACTGCTTGTGTTGGCAATTTCAAGCGTAAGCTGTTCAATTTCCTCTTCCTTCAGATGTTTAAAAATCTGAGATGACTTTTCAGGTCCAAGTGAAATAAGCAGAATGGCAGCCTTTTCAACTCCATCCATTTCACGCTCGGCCTGCTGTTGCTGTCTTGCCATAATGACCTCCTGTCAATAACCTTAAAATATAGTATGTTGCTTATTTGCGTATGAGCAGGTACTTTGCCGCGGTCGGTACTTAGCGAGTGCCTTGCACGAGCTTAGTAGCCGCTACCAGCGGCAATGTAACGAAAGTGTGCCTGCGATTCGCAAATAACAACTAATCCCATCCCTCATTCAGCCAGTTGCGCAGCAACAATGCCACTGCTTCAGGATTCTCATCGACAAATTTTTCAATAGCCTTACGGGTTTCAGACTTGCTCTGCAAGTCAATATCTTCAACTGTAGGCTGCTGTTCTTTAGTAGTTGCAAGCATATCTTCAACCGAGAGCTCAGGCTCTGTCTCCTCAACTGTAAGCGGCTTGGCGCTTCTTATTACCACAAATGCAAGTAATGCAAGTATTACTGCTGCAAGTGCAATCTGAATCCAGAAGGAAACCGACTGTCCGCTTCCGCCTGTAGGAATATCCTCAAAAAAATGATTCTCATAGGCAATAATTGTAATATTGCCCTCGTCAATTCCTGTTGCATATGCAAAAAACCTGGTCCAGTCAGCGTCTATATCTTCCGTATTAATCTTAACCGGTTCAGAGTTATTGTTTTTAAACTGTTCCCATGTAACCTGGTCATTTACCAGTCCCAGTTCCTCGGCTTCCTCTTCCTTGTACACAACATTCTTTTTGAAGGTTATGGCCATTGTTGAATTTTCATATTCAACCTCAACACCGGAGCCTGTTGTGTTAGTTATAAGCACGTTAGGAGTATATTCATACTGCTTTACCGTATATGTTGAACTGTTGCCGTATCCGTCCTGTAGCATATAGCTTGTGTCATCATCATTAGTCACAGTTCCCGGAACGCCGCTCGCCCCTGTACCGCCTGTAGACTCAAGCTCATAACTGCTTTTTAAATAACCCTGCTCATTTCCTTCCGGAACAGAATACTCGGTAAGTATTTTAGTCACATAATCAAAATTGTATCGCATATTAAGATTGACAGTCACGTCATCATAGAGTCCCATACTCAAAACGCTCTGTCTGATACTTGTCTTGATGCTGTCTTCCATTATGGCTTTGTATCGCTCCTGCTTATCAGGTGACATTATACTGCCTCCTGTGCCGGTAGACGAAGAATCATTTCCTGCGAAAAGGGTCTGTCCCGATGTAGTAATTACTGTAATTTTATTAGTTGTAGTATTGCCCACACTTGTTGCCAGAAACTTTGCGATAGACTCAGCCATATCTGAGTCAATTGCGCCATTAGGTGTAATGACAGCCGCAACTGAATGTTCGTTTTTATTATTAACCAGCACACTGGAATTATTAGCCAAAGTAACTCTTACCGAAGCTGACTTTACGGCATCGAGCTGTGCCAGGTCCTTGGAAAATTCGCTCTCCAGATACTTCTGCCACATCCTGTTGCGGTCCGACTCAGTTGTACTGAAGCTGCTGTTTAAGGCATCCTTTATTGTGTAACCGTCAGCAGCAATGTTAGTTGAAGCCAGAGTCATCTTGGCATTGGTCAAATCCTGTTGTTTTACACGGACGGTAAAATTACTGTCATCAATCTGGTATTCATAACCACCCGATGTAAGGATCTGTGTCACCTCATTCATCTCTGAATAAGACTCACACTGCCTGATTGTAACCCATGTAGGCTTCTGAACCACCATAACAAGTATTGCCAGTGCAATTATAATCACACCTGCAACACTTATAATAATTGCCTTCTGCTTGCGTGTGTACTTATTCCACAACTCTAATATTCTGTTAAGAATCTTTTTAAGCTGTTCCATATCAAAATACCTTCCACTACTCTACTAAAACTAAATCTGCATCTGCATAATTTCCTTGTATGCATCTAACACCTTGTCCCTTATTGCCACAGTATATGACAATGCCAGATTAGCTTTTTGCTGAATCACACCAAGCTCATGGGTGCTTGTGATTTTACCAAGTGCAAAATCTATTTCAGCCTGCTGTGCACTCTGAATATAACTGTTAGTGCTGTTAATAAGGCCTACTGCTGACTGATAAATACTGTCAAATGTTCCTGATTCCTTAACTGCCGCAGTACCTGTGGTCTTGCCGCTGTCAGTAGCAGCATTGATGGCATTGTTTATTCTTGTAATATAATCATCACCAAGGCTGTTAACCATTGTCGCCAAATCCATATTATTCCTGCCTCCTTAACCTAACCGGTAATTAATGTCCGGTGCCATTATCTGCCTATCTCAAGGCCTTTACTTGCCATACTTTTTCCTGCGTTAAAAGCCGTAACATTTGCTTCATAAGAACGTGTGGCATCAATCAAATCTGTCATCTCCTGAACCACATTAACGTTAGGATATGTAACATAACCATTCTCATCGGCATCCGGATGTGAC
>JBJENU010000135.1:0-2547 GCA_051880355.1 Lachnospiraceae bacterium
AGACCGTAAATGTATGTTGCTGCCACATGACAGTTGGTTGCCTTGATATCCTTAAAGGTAAGTCTCTTGATTGCAGGAGTTCTCTCATCTACCGGAAGGGGTGTCTTGGAAGCAACGTACTCTGTCTTGCCATCAGGGTCACAGAAGTAAAAGCTGTTGACAACAAAAGGTGTCATTACGTTGTCCATATCGATATTTTCAAAGGAAATATCGTCAAGAACAGAATCCTTGCCTCTGCCACGTCTTGTCTTTACACGGAGTCCTCTGTCCGTGTTCATAAAAATGCAGTCCTTGATGTGAACATCCTTAACACCTGCAGCAATTTCGCTTCCCACCGTTACGGCACCGTGGCCGTCTCTCATGCAGCACTGCCTTACCACCATATTGGAGGTCGGTGTCTTGTGCTTTTTGCCCATGTAAATCTTACCTGACTTAATTGCGATACAGTCATCGCCAACTGAGATGTATGTGCCCAGGACAAGAACATTTTTGCATGATTCCGGGTCAAGTCCGTCTGTGTTGTGGGAGTTGGCAGGATTTTTAATCTTCACGTCAATGAATTTCAAATCCTCAGAAAAATATGGATGAATTGTCCATGACGGTGAGTTTGTCACTGTAATGCCGTGCATCGTAACATTTTTGCAGTGGTTGATAAAGAAAAGTCTAGGTCTCCACGCAATATTTCTTACCTTGCAGTTTTTCCACCAGTTCTCAAAATTGGTGCAACCGTCAATTGTACCCTCACCTGTAATCACGATGTTTTCTGCATTGACACCTGTAACGATTCCTGAGAACATATCGAGAGGATTGCCCTCCCATGTGCCTAAGTTGTACTCGTCCTTCTCGTCGTAGGTTTCAATCACGCCCGGGAAAATCGGGAACTTTTCTCTCTCTGTAAATGCAGAGAGCACTGAGTCCTTAGCAAGCTCAAGGGTAATATCGCTCTTGAGGAAAATGCTTGAAATCTTGTATGTGCCGGCAGGAACAAGAACTCTTGATGACTTAGGGCAGGCCATAATTGCCGCCTGAATTGCTGTTGTGTCATCATGGACGCCGTCGCCCTTTGCTCCAAAATCACGGACATTGAGTGTTACGTACTCCCAGTCAGTCCTTACCATAACAGGGGCAACCTTTTCGCCCGGATAGTTAACGCCGATTTCGTACTCTGTATCAGGTTTTAAGCCATAGAGTGTTGTTACTACCCTGTCGCTGTCCATAAACTTTACGCCATCCACCATAATCTCATAAGGCTTTTCTGAATAGAATTTGCCCGAATCTGTCAGCTCAACAACTACGTTTCTGGTGGTCTTCATAACTAATTTTAATTCCATGACTCTTCTCCTATCTCATAATATATTCTGAATAAGCAAGCATAAATGCGGCAAAAGGCTTGGCCTTAAGGCCGTCTGCCATCTCAGCCGGTGCGTAAGCTACAAGGCTTGCAAATGTTTTTTCTGCTATTTCATCGTACTTTTCAGCAAGAATTGCCTTCATACGGCAGCCTTTAAGCAGGCTGTAGAGAACCTTGGCTGTGCAGTTAAAGCAGCCTTCAGGCTTCTTGACAGGTGCTACGATTCCGTCAACAAAGAACCGGTTATCCTTCTTCTGATACGGAAGCAGTCCGTGAACAGCCTCCTTGAACAAATCCTTGAGTTCATTGTAATATTCGTAAACCGGCTGGTCAATGTAGCTTAATGCGTCAATGATTGACATTATCATATCTGCCTCGCTGGAAATATCAAAGGCAAGCTGCTTGCCGTTTTCGATGCCTGAATGGTAAATTCCCTTTACCTGGTCAAATATTAACTTTCTTGCCTGTCTGAACTGGACAATGACGTCATTGTAATGCTCCTTGCCGCCAAAGCGTGTCTCGTAGAGCATATAAAATGTGATTCCTTCGTAAAAGCTTGCCACGCTTACGTCATCGATTTTGTTCCTGTCATACACAAATACGCTGTTGCACCGCGGCATCTCATTAAGCTTGCCAAAAAGCTTAACTGCCGCATTTTTATACTTCTCATCACCTGTCATGTCATATGCAAAAATTATTGCAACACCGATGCTTAAGTATGAAAGCCTGCCGTCAACAAAGCCTTTTATACTGCCATCCTCTGACACCCTGTCATTTAAGTAGTCAAGCACCACGTCCTTGTAGCGCTGTTCTTTTGTGGCCCTGTACATGGAAGCACAGGCATTAAGCATATATGCGTCATCTGCATTACAGTCACCTGCAAAGCTTTTCTTAAATTCATCGAAGTACTTTTCGACAAACTGCTTAGCGTTATCATTGTTCATATTCTAATCCTCCTTAAGGTGCTGCTGCACCAATTCCTTGTAATAAAAATTGCTAAACTCGCCATAAAAGCTGTCATTGTCCGCATATGCAAACAGCCCCGTCATGGCACCGGTGAACCTTTTGCCCATCTTTACCCCCTCGTCACACAGATAGGTGACTTTAGGAAGGCTGAAGGCAAGCCTGTATTCGCCGTCACATCCTGTCCTGTAATAAAATTCTCTGGTAAGGCCGTGGCACACTGTTTTCAGATG
>JBJENU010000136.1:0-11450 GCA_051880355.1 Lachnospiraceae bacterium
CCACAGGATACAGCATATTTGTTTGACAGATTTATTGAGATGATGGGAGGTAATAAGAATGCCTAAGAATCCTGATATTAAAAAAGTAATGGTAATAGGTTCCGGCCCTATCGTAATCGGTCAGGCAGCCGAGTTTGACTACGCCGGTACACAGGCATGCCGTTCCCTCAAGGAAGAAGGCGTTGAGGTAGTTTTAGTTAACTCTAACCCTGCTACCATTATGACCGATAAAGATATCGCTGATGAGGTATATATTGAGCCTCTCACGGCAAAAGCTGTTGAACAGATTATTTTAAAGGAAAAGCCGGACAGTGTTCTTCCTACCCTTGGCGGACAGGCAGGTCTTAATCTTGCCATGGAGCTTGAAGAATCAGGCTTTTTAAAGGAGCATAATGTAAAATTAATCGGTACAACTTCAATGACAATCAAGAAGGCGGAGGATCGTCTTGAATTCAAGGAAACTATGGAAAAAATCGGTGAGCCTATTGCTCCGTCCATGGTAGTTGAAAATGTTGAAGATGGTATCAGGTTTACCAATACAATCGGTTATCCGGTTGTACTTCGTCCAGCATATACTCTTGGCGGCAGCGGCGGTGGTATCGCCCATAACCAGATTGAACTTGAAGAAATTCTTTCAAATGGTCTGCGCTTAAGCCGTGTTGGACAGGTTCTTGTAGAACGCTGTATTGCAGGCTGGAAGGAAATCGAATACGAGGTAATGCGTGACGGCAGCGGCAACTGTATCACAGTATGTAATATGGAAAACCTTGACCCTGTCGGTGTCCATACAGGCGACAGTATCGTTGTTGCACCATCACAGACGCTTTCAGATAAAGAATACCAGATGCTTAGAACATCTGCCCTTAATATTATCACAGAGCTTAACATTACAGGCGGATGTAATGTGCAGTACGCACTTAATCCAACAAGCTTTGAGTACTGCGTAATTGAGGTTAATCCGCGAGTAAGCCGTTCTTCGGCGCTGGCTTCCAAGGCTACAGGTTATCCTATTGCCAAGGTTGCTGCCAAGATTGCCCTGGGATACACCCTTGATGAAATTCAGAATGCAATTACAGGAAAAACTTATGCAAGCTTTGAGCCTGCTCTGGATTACTGTGTAGTTAAGATTCCAAGACTTCCTTTTGATAAATTTATTACAGCCAAGAGGACACTTACAACCCAGATGAAGGCCACCGGTGAAGTTATGAGTATCTGCAACAATTTTGAAGGTGCTCTTATGAAGGCAATCCGTTCCCTTGAACAGCATGTTGACTGTCTGCGTTCATATGATTTTTCACATCTGGATGATGATGAGTTAAAAGAACAGCTTGCCAAGGTTGATGACAGAAGAATCTGGGTAATTGCAGAAGCCTTGAGACGTATCTACTCACCTGAGCTGATTCATGAGATAACCAAGATTGATTTGTGGTTTATTGATAAACTTGCAATCCTTGTCAATATGGAAAACAGACTTGAAAGAGAGCCCCTTACGAAAGCACTTCTTGCAGAGGCAAAGAGAATTGAGTTCCCTGATAGTGTTATTGCAAGGCTTTCAGGAAAGACAGAAAAAGAAATTAAAAATCTTCGTACTGAGTATGGTATTAATGCAGCCTTTAAGATGGTTGATACCTGTGCCGCAGAGTTTGCCGCAACCACACCTTACTACTATTCATGCTTTGGCAGTGAGAATGAAGTAATTAAGACTGAGCCTAAAAAGAAGGTGCTTGTCCTTGGTTCAGGGCCTATACGTATTGGTCAGGGTATTGAGTTTGACTACTGCTCAGTACACTGCACATGGGCATTTAAGAAGGAAGGCTACGAGACGGTTATTATCAACAACAATCCTGAAACAGTAAGTACAGACTTTGATATTGCTGACAAGCTTTATTTTGAACCGCTTACACCGGAGGATGTTGAGAATATTGTAGAACTTGAAAAGCCTGATGGTGCAGTAGTACAATTTGGCGGTCAGACGGCAATCAAGCTTACTGAAAGCCTTATGAAGATGGGAGTTCCAATTCTTGGCACAAGTGCAGAAAATGTAGATGCTGCAGAAGACAGAGAGCTTTTTGATGCTATTCTTGAAAAGTGTGAAATAAAGCGACCAAAGGGACATACAGTGTACACCGTTGAAGAGGCACTGAAAGCGGCTAATGAGCTGGGTTATCCGGTACTTGTAAGACCTTCTTACGTGCTTGGCGGTCAGGGCATGCAGATTGCTATTGCAGATAATGATGTTGTGGAATTTATTAACATTATTAACAGAATCCAGCAGGATCATCCAATCCTTGTTGATAAGTACCTCATGGGCAAGGAAATAGAAGTTGACGCTGTATGTGACGGAGAAGATATCCTTATTCCAGGCATTATGGAGCATGTTGAGAGAGCAGGTATTCACTCAGGTGACAGCATTTCGGTATATCCGGCGCGCTCTATTTCACAGAAGTCTAAGGATACTATTGTTGAGTATACTAAGAGGCTTGCAAGAGCGTTGCATGTAATTGGTTTAATTAATATCCAGTTTATTGTATATAATGATGAGGTATATGTAATTGAGGTTAATCCTCGTTCAAGCCGTACAGTTCCTTACATCAGTAAGGTAACAGGTATTCCTATTGTAAAGCTTGCAACTAAGGTTATTACAGGCAGCAGAATTAAGGATTTGGGTTATGAACCGGGTCTTGCACCTGAGGCAGACCACTATGCAATTAAGATGCCTGTATTCTCCTTTGAGAAAATCCGTGGCGCAGATATAAGCCTTGGACCTGAAATGAAGTCAACAGGTGAATGTCTTGGCATTTCAAAAGACTTTAATGAGGCACTTTACAAGGCATTTCTTGGCGCCGGAATCAATTTGCCAAAATATAAGCAGATTATTATGACTGTAAACGATGCAGATAAGTATGAAGCTATTGAAATCGGCAGAAGATTTGCGGCACTTGGCTACAAGATTTATGCTTCAAGGGGAACTGCCAAGGTTCTTAATGATAACGGAGTCAAGGCAATTAAGGTTAATAAAATGGACCAGGAATCACCAACACTTCTGGATTTGATTTACGAGCACAAGATTGACCTTATTATTGATACACCGGACAATGGCATTGAACATTCAAGAGACGGCTTCCTTATCAGGAGACTTGCCATTGAGACAGGTATCCACTGCTTTACAAGCCTTGATACTGCCAATGCTCTTCTTACAAGCTTAGAGCATATGAATGACAATAAAGAGTTGACATTAGTCAATATTGCAGAATTATAAAAAATAAAAAGTTACTATTTGCGGTTAGATAATATCCAGAATGAATTATGCGTGTTTTGTGCAGGATTTGTTCTGGATATTCATTATTGGATTAAAGTGTTAAAAGGTAATACTCCGCTTATGCTTGCATAAAAGTGGAGCATTACCTTTGAACACCAACGAATATGAGCATAAAAGTGGGGCGTATGCCACGCGATATGCGAATGTTCGTTAGGATTGTGGGAGTACGAAGTAGGTCACAATCCGTTTAATCCCATTATTGGTATTATAGATAGTGCAGGAAAGAGGGAAAAATTATGGGCGTTTTATCTAATATTGCACCTGAAAAGGTATTTGAATATTTTGAAAAAATATGTAGCATACCACACGGCTCCTACAATGAAAAAGCCATAAGTGATTATGTTGTAAGTGTTGCGCAAGAAAAGGGTCTTAAGGTGTATCAGGACAGTCTTTACAATGTTGTTATTATCAGGGAAGCATGTTACGGAAGAGAAAATGATGAACCTGTGATTATCCAGGGACACCTTGATATGGTATGCGAAAAGGAAAGTGACTGTGACATAGATTTTGAGAGAGACGGACTTGATATATATATTGACGGAGATTTTATAAAGGCCCGTGGTACCACACTTGGCGGTGATGACGGAATTGCCGTGGCCTGTGGTCTGGCTCTTCTGGATGAGCCTGATATGCCAAGACTTGAGCTTGTGTTTACGGTATGTGAGGAAACCGGTATGGAAGGGGCGACGGAAATAGATTTGTCAATGTTAAAGGGCAGAACTATGATTAATCTTGACTCGGAGGAGGAAGAATATTTTCTTACAAGCTGTGCCGGCGGATTAAGAGCTGACGCAACATTTTTTCTTAACAGGACAGAAGTTACAGGTGAGGTTGTGGAACTTGAAGTTTCAGGACTTTCAGGTGGACATTCAGGCACAGAAATTCATAAGGAGCATGGCAATGCCAATGTCATAATGGCAAGAGTGCTTAGAAGCCTTCCTGTAAAATTCTGCATAGATTCAATAGACGGTGGTCTCAAGGATAATGCTATTCCAAGACAGTGTATGGCAAGAATTGTCCTTGAAGACACAAACTTTGACGAGGTGGAAAAAACAGTTGCAGGTATTACGCAAACCCTTAGGAATGAAATGTTTGTAAGCGACCCGGGGGTAACTGTTACGGCTAAAAGTCTGGGAACTATGAAGGTAAGCGTTCCTGACCGTGGCAATGCTGTGTGGATTACAGATACACTGGCTGCTTTTCCAAACGGCGTAATAAGCTATTGCCAGAATGATAGGACAACAGTTGAAACTTCACTTAATATGGGAATTATAAAGACAACACCAAATGAGCTGGTGGTAAGTTTTTCTGTGAGAAGCAGCGTAGGAAGCCGCAAGGAGGAACTGGCAAAACGCCTTCAGGCAATATGTGAAGGTCAGGGTGTGGGATACAGTATAAAAAGTGAGTATCCCGCATGGGAATACAAGGTTGAGTCACCGTTAAGAGAGAAGATTGCAGCACTTTACAGGGATGAATATGGCAGAGAACCGATTTTTCAGTCAATTCATGCGGGGCTGGAATGTGGTATCCTGTCCGGCAAGATACAGAATTTGGACTGCGTGGCCATGGGACCTGATATTTTTGACATTCATACACCGAAAGAGAGACTGTCAATTTCTTCAACAAGAAGAGTATATGATTTTGTAAGGAAAATACTCATTGCACAATAAGCCCAAATATGATATCATTACTGTATATGCTAACGTGAATTTGGAGGTTTTTATGGATACACAAAAGGCAAGAGACATATTAAGGCACATCACAAGGGATGATGATAGCGGCTTTGCTGCGATTAATGCCCTTTCCATATCTGATGCAGTGGAGGTATATTCAATTATGCTTCCTACCTGTATTGAACAGGCAATTGAGTGTGAGAAGGAGAATGATGAGGATTATTTTAAGAGAGTTAAGGATATTACCTATGCAATAATTATTGATAAGCTAAGGACTGCTCCTAAACGCTGGGTAGTGTATGATGACAGTACAGGATATCCTTATATGGCAGGTAATTCAATGATTGTCATATATGAATTTCTGGGTAAGGATAAGGTACTTAACCCGTTGCTTTCCATGGGATATAAGGTTTCTCTTATGGCAGAGGATACAGAGGGCTTTGAAAATGAAATTGCCCATATGTACCGTAACGGATACAGTGCAATTCAGTTTGTTGGTGCAACTGCAAAAACCTTTGTTGCTGTCAGGGAAGATTTTGCAGCATTTGAAGATTTTTATGATGAGGATTATATTGTCAACCCGGGTCTGCAGGCCGCGCTTATAAGATATATGCAGGAAAATGAGCGCATAGGAGACAGCGATAAGGATGTGGAACTGCTGAAACGTCTGAGAACGGAACTGAATGAGCAGTATATAAATGCGGAGTATATGGTTCCATGTGCTAAGATTGAGACAGAGGATGAGATTACTTTTGCACATCCGCCAATTGACGTTTCCAATGAAATTGTTGGCTCGGAAAGTGATGAACCTGTAATTGCAATACCTGCATTTACGGATGGTTTCGAGATGGACAAATGTTATACAGGTGAGCGTGAGAATATGCTTTATAATATTAATCAGATGCAGGAACTGATAGATGAGCTTGGTGTTCAGGGCTTTGTAATTAACTACCTTGGACAGAGAGTGTTCATTGATAAGCAGATGATTGATGAGCTTTGTGAAAAATAATATGAATCATTATATACTGCCCATGAGATTGCTTCATGGGCAGTTTTGTAATTTTAATGATTACTGTACATTTGCCTTATTAAGAGCCAGTTCAATGGCGTTTAGCAATGTGGTGGCAGAGTATGTATTTTCAGTAGAAAAATTAATTCCCTGGGTACCTTTGTTTTCAATTACCTGGTTTTTAATGTCCTCAAAGGAGGTTTCAATTAGTGGATACATTGTGGTAATTGATTCAGATACATTAAGGAGCTCAATGTCGTTAATATTGTTTTCGTCAACAGTGAGACGTACGTCCATAGGGCTGCCATTGATTATTACACTGGCAGTATATACGCCCGGCTTGTAAGTGGTTGTGGAGGAAGAACTGGCACTGTTACTGGCTGCTGCGGCACTTTTATTACCTGAAAAAACACCATTTATGGACAGGATAAGGAGTAAAATGGCTAAAACTATGACAATCAGCGCAATAATAAGATGCTTCTGACGTAAAACTAATATTTTTGTGGAATTCATAAGCGTACCTACCTTTGGTTAATCTTCTAAATTATATTCAAAAAGTGCAATAATTATGTTATAATCCAAACAACAATAAAATTTATACGCGAGAGGCGGAAATAATATGAATCTGCAACTTATAATCGGTGGCTCCGGAATGGGTAAATCCACATACATCTACAATGATATAATAGAATATTCCATTGAGAATCCTGAAAAGAACTATATAGTTATTGTGCCGGAGCAGTATACAATGGAGACTCAGAAGAAGCTGGTTGAGATGCATCCTAACCACGGAATACTTAATATTGATGTGCTCAGCTTTCAGCGGCTGTCTTACAAGATAATCGAGGAAATAGGCGGCAGTCTGGGAGAAATGTTAGACGATACCGGCAAAAATCTTATTATCCGTAAATGTGTTGATGACCACAGAAGGGAATTAAGGGTGCTGGGAGGAGCCAGCAGTAAGATTGATTTTGTGCCACAGATTAAGGCGGCTATCTCTGAATATATGCAGTATGACATAAGCGTTGAAAGGGCTTATGAAATTGCAGGGAAAGTGGAAAACCCGCAACTTTCTGCAAAGTTGAATGATATCGCGGTTATTTACGACAGCTTTAAGAAGTATATTGATAAGAATTACCTTACGACTGAGGAGCTTTTTACATATGTAAGTAAGCGGGCAGGAGAGTCAGCAATGCTTTCTGACTGCGTTATTGCCCTGGATGGCTTTACAGGTTTTACACCTGTGCAGTACAGGCTTCTTACCGCACTTTACCGCAAGGCAGAGAAAATGATGGTTACAGTACCAATTGACGGCAGTGAAAAGTACAATGTGATTGACGGAATAAATAATCTTTTCTATATAGGCAAGGAAACTGTGGCGGGATTGTATAAAATGGCCCGGGAATGCCATGGTAACATAGAAAATCCCATTATTCTTACTGACGTGAAAAAAAGCCGTTTTGCAGACAATGAACCTGTATATTTTCTTGGCAGGAATCTTTTTGCTGCTAATAAAAAGGTATATGATTCATGGACTGACAGCATTGTTATGATTAGTGCGCCTAACCCTATGTCTGAGGTTAAGTTCGCCGCCGGTGAAATACTCCGGCTTACCAGAAACGAGGGACTTCGTTACAGGGATATTGCCATAATTGCAGGAAATATGTCAGATTATGGAAATTATGCAGGGAAAATATTCAAACAGAACGGGATTCCGGTATTTGTTGACGAAAAGCGTAGCCTTATTAAACACAGCCTTGTGGATTTAATCAGAAGTGCAGTTGATGTTGTAGCTGACAACTATTCTTATGACAGTATGATGCGTTTTGCCAAAAATCCGCTTCTGCCATTGGATGAGAAGGATGTGAACCTTCTTGAAAATTACTGCCTTGCAACCGGTGTTCGCGGAAGAAATAAATGGCAGCAGGATTTTGACAGAAGGTATCGCAATTTGAAGGCATATAAGGTGGATTTACGAAAAATCAATACCACAAGAAAGTTGCTTGTGGATATACTTTCACCTCTGGAAAATGGTCTTAGAAAAACGGCTGCCACCGCACAGGATATGGTTGATTCGGTAAAAGAATTTTTAAATAACATTGATATTGAAAAGGTTCTCGAGGAAGAGTCTCAAAAAGCCGGTGCAAGACAGGATTACGCACTTGCAAGCTTTTATGACCAGCTGATGAAGAAGATAGATGGGCTTTTTGAACAGATAAAGGAACTTATAAAGAATGAGGAATTTACCTGTAAGGAGTTTGCAAGACTGCTGGATGCAGGCTTTTTGGAATTGCAGATTGGACTTATCCCGCCGGGAATGGATTATGTTCTCGTTGGGGATATGACAAGAACCAGAATTGATAACAAAAAAGTAGTTTTCTGTCTTGGACTTAATGACGGTAAGGTGCTGAACGTAACCGCAGGAAAGAGTCTTATTGGTAATAATGATAAGGATGAGCTTAAGAAACTGGGGGTCAGGCTTTCACCTGATGATACAGAGAAGGCTTATACACAGCGTCTGTACCTTTATATGAATATGACAAAGCCTTCAAAGAGGCTTTATTTGTCATACGCTGCAAGTGACTGGAATGGACAGGGACTGATTAAGTCTCATATTGTTGCAGGTATTTCTAAGATTTTTCCTAAAATCGGCACTATCAATCTGAAAAATGATGAGAAGAAATATTGTGACAGCCTTAACGTGGTGGAAGCAAGGGTAGGCTGGGAGGCGGCCGATTTTGATGAAACACTTGATAAAGATACGGCAAAGACAATTTACGGAGAAAATATTAAGTCAAGTATAACCAGAATTGAAGAATTTGCAGGTTGTGCTTTTGCACATTTTGTGTCATATGGGCTTGAGCTTATGGAACGTGAAGAATTTAGTGTTGATGCAAGAGATGTAGGAAGTACTCTGCATTCGGTAATGGAAAATATTTTCAAGGGAATTAAGGAAAATAACATAGATTTTGCCCGGCTTACGGAAGAAGGAATTGATTCAATAGTTGGCAGGGAAATGGAAGATATCCGCCGGAAGATTCAGGATTCGGCATTTATGGACAGCGGAAGAAACATAGAGCTTTTAAGGCGAATAGAGAACATAGCTAAAAGAAGCATGACCGCCCTTGCCAACCAGATTAATTCAGGTGAGTTTGTTCCGTATATGGTGGAACTGCCAATTGAAGTTCCAATCGGGGATGGAGTTGTGTACAGAGGTAAAATCGACAGGGTGGATATATGCGAGACCGAAGATAAAGTATATGTTAAGATTATAGATTACAAGTCAGGGGATGAAGAACTGAACTGGAGCAAAATATACTATGGTCTCAAGCTTCAGTTGTTCACCTATATGAAAATGGCAGGCAAGGTTCTTGGCAGGAGATTTCCCGGTAAGGAAATTGTGCCGGCAGCAGCATTATATTATAAAATGCAGGACCCGGTACTTAAGGTTGATCAGGAGATTTCTGACAGGGAGCAGATAGAAGCAGGAATGCTGCAGGAATTAAAACCTGCAGGCGTTGTTATGTGTGATGAAAAAGTTATAAGTCTTCTCGACAGGAATGTATTGGAGGATGGTGGAAAATCCAAGGTCCTGCCTGTTGAAATTGACACTAAAAGTAATCCTCCTACAGTAAAAATGAATCAGAGTACTCTGACAAAAGATGAGTTTAACGCTGTTATGGATTATGTGGAAAAAAAGCTTGAAGACAACACATATGATGCAGTTTCAGGTAATATCGCCATTAACCCTGTTAAAGAGGGCAAAAAAACCAGCTGTACCTATTGCAGGTATAATAATATCTGTGGCTTTGACAGGGAGATTTATTCAGATAAAATGAGAGAACTTCCAAAATTTGACAGGGAAGATGTGATAACTAATATAACGGAGGGCAGGCAGAATGTGGACTAGTATGCAGGAGCGGGTAATTAATGCCCGTGGGAATAATTTGCTGGTATCTGCCGCAGCAGGTTCAGGAAAAACAGCAGTTCTTGTGGAAAGAATTGCGACAATGATAATTGAGCAGAATGTCAGCGTGGACGAGCTGGTAGTGGTTACTTTTACCAATGCAGCGGCTGCTGAAATGAAAGACAGAATCAGGAAAAAGCTGGAGGAAAAACTGGAGGCTGACCCTGATAATTCAAGAATTGCTGACCAGATTACCCTGATTGGCAATGCAAGGATTTCAACAATTCACAGCTTCTGCCTTAATCTGCTCAGGGAGAATTTTCTTGAGGCAGGTGTTGACCCGGCCTTCAGAACAGCAGAAAGCGGCGAAGTGGAGCTGCTTGAAAGTGAACTTCTCCAGGATATAATTGAGAAGCATTATCTTGAAGGCGACAAGGCCTTTGTAGAGGTTAATAATGTCCTAAGTCCCGGAAAAAATGACAGGAATATTGAGGAGATAATTATGTCCGTCTATAGATACGCCAAAAGCTATCCATGGCCTTTGGAGTGGCTTGAAAGACAGCTTAATTCCTACAATATTGTATCAGTGGATGAATTGGAAGAACTTCCCGTTGTGCGCAGCTATGAAGCATATGTAAAAAGCCTAATGGGCGACTATATAAGAAAGTATGATTATATAATCCGACTTAGCAACAGACCTGACGGCCCAGGTTCCTATACGGACTGCCTTTTGGAAGAAAAGGCTCTTTTTGCGCGGGCATTTAATGCCGGTAATGTATCTGCACTTATTGCAGGAGTTAATAGTATTGCTGAGAGTTTTGGCAATTTGAAACCGGCAAAGGAAGCGGACAAGTCAATCTGTAAGGAAATACAGTCAGTGCGTAATGCCATTAAAAAAACAGTAAAATCAATGAAAAAGGATAATGGTATGGCCGGAATAATTAACGATATTGACAGCAGCCGTGAAATTATCCAGGTTCTTGTCAACCTTGCCAGGGAACTGTATGTGGCAGTGCAGGCAAGGAAACAGGAAAAAAATATTATTGATTTTAATGATATGGAGCACATTGCCCTTAATCTTCTTGTCAAAAAGGAGGATGGCAATATTACTTATTCCGAAACTGCCGACAGACTGGCTAAAAAGTATAAGAGTATTATGGTTGACGAGTACCAGGACAGTAACTATCTGCAGGAATATATACTTAAGGCATTGAGCAGTGAGCGTTTTGGCAGACCTGATATGTTTATGGTCGGTGATGTGAAGCAGAGCATCTATGGCTTCAGACAGGCGAAACCACAGCTTTTTGTTGATAAATATCATAAATATGAGAGTGATGGAAGAGCCGGGGAAAAAATTGAACTTCAGGTTAATTTCAGAAGCAGGAAGGAAGTTCTTGATGCTGCCAATGGGATATTTTTTGCAATTATGAAGGAGTTCTTCGGAGGAATTGAGTATAATCAGGATGTGAAGCTCAATCCGGGCGCAGAGTTTGCACCAATACCACAGGGAAAAATTGCAGGAGGACCATGCGAGATTATGCT
>JBJENU010000137.1:0-2541 GCA_051880355.1 Lachnospiraceae bacterium
ATCCGTCAAAGTATGACCCCACGGTGAATTATTCAAATGTTATTGCAAGGCGCAATATTATTCTTGGCGAGCTTCTCAATCAGGGCTATATAGACAGGCTTCAGTACGAGGAAGCTCTGGCGTATAATCCTGTTCTGGTAAGCACTGAAAAAAACAAAAATAATTATGTTGAAACCTACGTCAGGTATTGTGCAACACGGGAACTTATGCAGAAGAGGGGCTTTACCTTCAGGTGTGATTTTTCCAATGAAGAGGACTATAACCTCTATATGGAAAATTATTACAATTATTATTCAAAATGCCAGCAGGAGCTTTTTGCAGGCGGGTATTCCATATATACCTCCATTGATATGGATAAACAGGAACTTTTGCAATCCAAGGTTGACACAATTCTTGCGAGAGATTCGTCAGTGGATGATGAAGGAGTTTATCAGCTTCAGGGTGCTGCGGTCAGCATTGACAACAGTACCGGAAATGTTGTCGCCATTGTGGGCGGCAGAAGTCAGGAACTGAATGGATACACTCTTAATCGAGCATATCAGAGCTACAGACAGCCCGGCAGTGCCATTAAGCCTATTAGTGTGTATATGCCATATCTGTGTGATGGCAAATTCCCATCTACAATAGTGGAGGACTCCCCAATTGACGGTGGGCCGGTTAACTGGGACGGCGAGTATCTTGGAAAAATAACTGTGACGGATGCAATAAGGCTTTCAAGAAATACGCCGGCATGGAGAGTTTGTCAGGAGCTTACGCCGGCCATCTGCTCAAGTTATCTTATTAAACTTGATTTTAAAAGGATTTATATGGACAAAGACAAGGTTGTCACTGCAATCGGCGGCTTTACTTACGGTGTTACGGCGGAGGAAATGGCAGCGGCATATGCAACTATTGAAAACGATGGCGTTTACAGATATGCAACTTGTATTGCAAAAATTGAAAATGCTGCAGGAAATATTGTAGTTGATACAAGCAGCAGGATGAAGGTAGTATATCCGGTTAATCAGTCAAGGATGATGCAGGCTATCTTAAAACGCAGTCATGTTGACGGAACTGCCAATCCGGCCACACTTGAAACTGCCATTGCAGGCTCCAAAACAGGTACAACCAACGACGATAAGGACTACTGGTATGTAGGGTTTACCCGATACTATACAACAAGTGTGTGGGTGGGCTATGATGACCCTAAACCAATTGGGGTGTGGGGCGAGGCTGCTTTTATCTTTAAAAATTATATGGACGAGATTCATAAAAATCTCCCGGTTATGGATTTTGAAGATTATGACCACACCATGGAAAACCAGTGGCTTGGAATTGGTACAGACAGTTCAAGCCAGGCACCAACCTACGTTGAGCCGGATACCAAACCGGATGGTGATGAGACAGGAAGTCAGGGTGGCCTGGTTCCCGGTGGCGATATTGATGCACCGACAGTGCCAAGCGGTGAATGGGATTCAAGCGGACAGGGAGACCTCCCGGCAGGAGAACATCCGCCCGGGGAGTGGAATGCGTAAATATCCGGAGTTAGATATTCTATGGAACTGATGGACAGACTGATGGAAGCAGTGCCAATTTACCGGCTTTATTGCAACATGGAGCGGTCGGCATCAAAGGTGGCTTATGAAGGGATGCAGGGATAAGAAATTTGTCACAGGGCAATATATAATCAATCATAGAGGAATGTTTTTAAATATTAAATTATAACTAGACAAAACTGACTGAATAAAATATAATATAATCATAAAAAGACAAAGGTGGCATGTTGATTTGAGTAATTTAGATTATCAGTATTATCAAAAAATGATTGGTGAAAGGTTGAAGCAGTATCGTATTAATGCAGGGCTGACACAACAAGATTTGGAAAATAAGTCAGGGGTCTCAGTTCGTAGTATTTCCAGATTGGAACAGGGAGCATCTGTTCAGTTTGAGAGTTTGATTAAAATTCTATTTGCACTTAATCTTGAGAGTAATATTGATTTATTGATACCTGATCAGACAAAGCGTCCTTCTTTTTATTTAAAAGATAATGAAAAGCCAAAGCAGAGAGTTCGGAAAAAAGAAAAGTTAAATGGCGGTTTTAAATGGGGGGATGAAGAATAAATGAATACAACAGCAGAAGTTTATTTGTGGGGAACGAGGGTTGGAATTATTCATCAGGAACTGGATAAACCATATGCCTCATTTGAATATGATGGAGATTTTTTGCAAAGCGGAATAGAAATATCGCCTGTTATGATGCCATTAAGTAATAATGTTTATGAGTTTCCGCTACTTTCAGGTGAGCCTTTCTTCGGAATGCCTGGATTAGTTGTGGACTCGTTGCCGGATGATTTTGGAAATAAGGTTATCGAGCAATGGTTGGCATCACAAGGGAAATCAATACGTGACTTTACTGCAATTGACAGATTGTGTTACACAGGAAAAAGAGGAATGGGTGCACTGGAGTATGTACCGGCTGCTTATGGGATAAACGATATTGATGAGACTATTAATGTTTCAGAAATGGTGAAATTTGCTTCAGATGTATTAAATCAAAGAGAG
>JBJENU010000138.1:0-2528 GCA_051880355.1 Lachnospiraceae bacterium
ATATTGATGATATTCTGGCGGGCAGGAGTACCGGCGTTACAGAAATTCTTACATCAATTATGAGAAAATTAACTGACGAGCAGTATATTGATGAAATGATGAGGTTTATTGATTTTGATACACTTGATGAGCGTATGAAGGGAAAACGGACAATAACCTTGGAATTTCTTGGAACTAAATCCGGCTGGTGCCGTGCACGTTTCATAGCTGTGGAATATGATGAGGATAACAGGCTGAGCCGTGTGCTGTGGGCTGTTGAGAATATTGACGCTGAAAAGAGAATTGCAAACAGGCTGTTATACCTGTCTGAAACTGACTTGATGACAGGTATACGCAATCGTGGCTCCGGTGAGAAGAGAATCAAGGAACTGCTGGAGCAGAATCATCAGGGAATGTTCTGCCTGCTGGATGTGGACAAATTCAAATCCGTCAACGATACCTATGGACATGGAGCAGGTGACAAGGTTATTATTGCAGTAGCGGACTGTCTTAAAAGCTCATTTAGGGAGTGCGATGTTGTGATGCGTCTCGGCGGTGATGAATATGCAGTTTTTGCAGACAATGTTACGGAAAAAAATCAGGCAACAGCCATAATAGATGGATTTTTCAAGGCACTTGACAGTGTTAGCATACCTGAAATCGGCAACCGCAGGATTAATGTAAGTCTGGGAGCTGCTTTTAAAATGGCAGATGACGGAATTGATTTTGAAACATTGTACCGCAATGCAGATTCCTGCACCTATGAGAGCAAAAAGACGGAAGGAAGCTATTACACTTTTTTTAACATGTAGCAGAGGTAACAAAGATTATGGCAGAGACACATTTTACGGCAATTATTCTGGCCGGAGGCAGCGGCAGCAGAATGGGTGGAAAAACTGCAAAGCAGTATATCGTGTACAGAGAAAAGCCGCTGCTTTACTATGCACTGAAGGCTTTTGAAGATAGCGATATTGACGATATTGTGCTTGTGTGCCGTCTCGGCGATGAAAGCTTTTGCCGGCAGGAGATTGTTGACAAATATGGCTTGAAAAAAGTAAAAAACATTGTAACAGGGGGGAAGGAACGGTACGATTCGGTGTATGCCGGACTTCTGACTGCCTGTTGTGATTATGTTTTTATCCATGATGGCGCCAGAGTGTGCATAAGTACTGATGTGATTTCACGTTGTATGGAAGATGTAGTAAGGTATGATGCAAGCATTGCCGCAGTGCCGGTAAAGGACACAATAAAAATGGCTGACAGCAAGGGCTTTGTAAAATCAACCCCGGAGCGCAATCTGTTGTGGCAGGTACAGACACCACAGTGCTTTTCCTATGCTGTAATAAGGCAGGCATATGATAAAATGCTGTCATCCGCTCACAATGTGAATATTACCGATGATGCCATGGTACTGGAGAATTTTGGCCATACCAAAATCCACCTGACAATGGGCTCATACTCCAACATTAAGGTCACAACACCTGAAGATTTGCAGTTTTTGGAAGGCTGCATATAATATTTTCTGAAAATATGAAAAAAATTCAAAAAACTAGTTGACACAATCAAAAAAACGTGTTAATATAATCAAGTCGTTGACAAATAAACGATATGGAGAGGTACCGAAGTGGTCATAACGGGGCGGTCTTGAAAACCGTTTGTCTTCACGGGCACATGGGTTCGAATCCCATCTTCTCCGTTATATATTAAGAAAATCACTTGAGTTTAGCTCAGGTGATTTTTTTTACTTTACAGGGAATTTCCTGAACTTCCCTATAGCAGACTGTGTTAATTATATTGAGGAGAATTGTTATGGAATTAAGTGAAGCAATTGCAAAAAGAAGAAGTGTAAGGAGCTATGTAGAAAACTCCAAGGTTTCGCAAGAAGAACTTGAACAAATTATCAGTGCCGCTATTCTGGCACCATCGTGGAAAAATTCCCAGACAGGAAGATATTATGTGGTTGTTGAACCGGAAAATGTAGAATATATAAAAGAAAAATGCCTTCCTGAATTTAACCGGAATAATTCAAGATATGCGTCAGCACTGATTGTTACAGCTTTTGAAATGAACAGAGCAGGCTTTACAAGAGAAGGACTGGCTGAAAATGAATGTGGGCAGGGCTGGGGATATTATGACCTTGGACTTCAGAACCAGAATATGCTGCTTAAGGCAACGGAATTAGGTTTGGGCACCTTGATTATGGGCATCCGTGACGGCGACAAATTAAGGGAAATGCTTAATATTCCTTCTACCCAGCAGATTGTGTCAGTAATTGCCGTTGGCAGAACTGATATCTGTCCGGAGATGCCGAAAAGAAAAAATGTAAGTGATATTTCGAAATTCTTCTAATATATATAGTAGGAATCTAACTTAAAAACACAACATCTGGCACCACTGAAAAAAATTTGAAAAATTTTTGTAAAAGGTGTTGACAATTCCGGAACTAGATGTTATTATAAACAAGCTGTCGCACAAATTGTCTTTGGAAGCGACATATGAACTTTGACAACAGAACAGTAAAACAACCCTGAAAATTCTAAAGATTTTCA
>JBJENU010000139.1:0-2522 GCA_051880355.1 Lachnospiraceae bacterium
ACTACAACGGCTGCAAGCAGCGGGCTATGAGATAAAACCGGGGAAATATGTATCGTGCCGCGCTCCGGGGCAGGAACGCTTTACTCGCCTTAAAACCCTCGGCGCGGACTATACAGAGGAAGCCATAAAAGAACGTATAAGCGGCAAACGCGCCCGCGCCGGGAAAGCTCCACGCGCAGATCGGGGCGGCGTCAGTCTGCTTATTGACATTGAGAACATCACGGACTGCATGGGCCAGCGCCTTGTTCATGACAGGCAACCTTGCAGTCATGTCCTTATGTACCGTAGACTTGCTAACACCGAATTTCTTGGCTGCCGCCCTGACAGTTGCGTTATTGTCTACTATAAATCCCGCAATGTTTAAAACACGCTCTTCGATATACTCTCTCAAGAAAAAATCTCCTGCATAAATTATTTTTACAAATCTATGCAGGAGAATAATATGTAATGACTAGTTCTGTTTCTTTTCTTCGAGAATTTCTGCACCATATTTACAAATCAGTGCAAGCACAAGTAGTCCTATGCCACATGTTACAGAATTGCCCTGATCCGAAATATTAATGGTAAACTTCATTGACTGAAGTACAAAAATCTCTCTGACTATTGCCGAAACTACTGCCACAGCAAGTGAAAGTGCGATTTTAAGAATACCTATTTTTTTCAGCTGTGCAGCGCAATCCAGGTCAAAAGGTGTTCCTGCCTCAAACTCGCATTTGTAATATTTGAGACCTTTCCTTGTAACATAAAGCTCACAAATTAATGCAAAAATTGCTATACCCATTACGGCACATAACTCAGCAATTGTGATTCCGGCCTCTTTCTCAATCAACATAGTGACCAGACTGCCATCATATTGCAAATCAACTCCGTCTACTACTCCAATTCCCACAATACCGATAATACAGCCTATAATGCCTACAATGCAACACACATAAACTATTTGTGTTATAATATTTCCCACCTTGAATAGCTTCTGAATGGTCTGTAAACTTTTCATTCTGCCTTCCTCCTGCTTAACGTTCTTACATTAATTCCGTTGACCTCAATATGGTCGTCAACAGGAATAACTATACATTGTCTTCCGTCTATCATTCTGGTCTCCACCAGGTCTGCCCTGTCCGGATTAACCTTGATTACAATATCCGGAGTTTCAATATTAAACTTTTTGGCAGATGCAATATTAGTGGCAACGATTTTGGCCTGGCTTCCCACCTCCTCTTCAAAGGTACGGTCAAACTCTTCCATCTTTTCTTCCGGCACCATGCTCTTTTCCAATAATTGCTTAACCTCATTCTTGGTCAGCACAAGCGGCTCCGGTTCATCCTTGGTGTCTTCAATCATCTCTGTTAAATTTTCCTGAATATTCTGGATAATTTCGTAATCAAAATCATCTCCCATAGTCTTAGCAATAACAGTGTTGAATGCCATGTTCTGGTCTCCTGCACTAAGAGGCTTTTCAGTGCCAAAAAGGCTATCAATGAGCTGAGGCTGCAAATCTTCGCACTTCTTGGTAAAGTAAAGGGCACTGTGGATATCTGTTGTTCTGTCGTTAAAAACAGGGAACATAAAGCCCTTGGCCGGCCCTTCCACAACCCAGTCACGTATTCTCTCACCTATAACATTGTCTTCAATGCGGTAGCCCAGCGCACCTTTTGTAAGATTAACAGGGCAAATGCTGCACAGAATAAAATTATGCACATAATCCGAAGCATCAAACATCTCGCTTCCGTCCGTGGCCTTTCCCGGAACATCATATGTAACATGGATGAGAATTATATAATAATTCATACCATAATCGTAGTTAAAAATAATCTTCTCATACAACTCATCAATGAGAGCATCATCCTCAAGCCCGCTGTCTCTTAACCTGAGCAAAAATTCCTGTGTACCTCCCTGTGCCTCCTGGGCTAACAAAAAATCCATGTTAAGAAGATTCTTGCCCACAGTACCCGACAGTGTCTGCCTGAAAATATCCAGATACTTATGCATCTCCTCCTCAGGCAACGCACTAAAAGCCTGCTTCATCTTACATATTATATTCTTATCACCATCTACATAACAGCCACATATTCTTGTAATCACTGCATCATCCGGTGTGAAAATCTTTTTAATCTCGGAAATCTCTTTTTTATTCATTTCCTTGCTCCTTACGTATATTCCTGTTAAGATTCGAGTATCCAAACACCCTGAATAGGATTAAACGGATTGTTTCGTACTTCGTACTCCCACAATCCTGACGAACATTCGCATATCGTGTGGCATACGCCCCACTTTTATGCAAGCATAAGCGGAGTATTACATTTTGACACTTTAATCCTGTTAAGATTATACACCAAAAAAATTTTCAAAAAAAGTATTGACAATTTTGTGCTTATAGTGTATTATAACGTATGTTGGTTGTGCGCGAGTGGCTCAGCGGTGGAGCACCTCCTTGCCAAGGAGGGGGTCGCGGGTTCGATTCCCGTCTCGCGCTTACGAATAGTCCTGTGGTTTCAAACACAGGGCTTTTTCAATTTCAGAAC
>JBJENU010000140.1:0-2506 GCA_051880355.1 Lachnospiraceae bacterium
ATTGGAATATGCAACTACTGAGGATGGCAGGTTCATTTATTTTGTCAGCGACGGTAATCTGTGGTGCTACAGCCAGGAAAACGGAGAGTTTACCAAAATATTTTCATTTGGTGCACAGGATGTTGACGGTATAAGAGAGAATTATGACAACCACCACATTTCAATTATGAAGGTGGAAAATGACGGTAACGCAGTTTTTGCAGTATATGGTTATATGAACCGCGGTACTCACGAGGGCAATGTGGGTGTTGGTGTGTACACTTATGATGTGGGTAATAATCTGGTAAAGGAAAAACTGTTTATTCCGGTGAATGTCCCGTATGATATTTTGTGTCAGAATGTTGGGGAACTTTTCTATGTGAACCCCTTTGACATATGTTATGTGATTCTTGGAAACACTCTGTACTCCATAGATATGACAAGTATGGAATATATGGAGGAGGCAACAGGTCTTGCAGAGGGTAACTACGCAGTTTCTAAGGACAACACCATAATTGCGTATTCCGGTGATAGTAACCAAAAAGCCTTTGGAAGTATTAATGTATTCAATATGGAGCAGGGCGGAAAGTACATTATTGATGCCGGCAGCAAAGAAATCTTAAGGGTGTTTGACTTCATTGACAGTGATTTATTCTATGGTTACGTAAAAGAGGATGACATCTATTCCAAGGTGGATGGGACAAAGGTTTATCCGGCGTACAGGATGGAGGTCATTGATAAGGACAAAAATGTAATTAAGACATATTCAGAAGATGGTATTTACATTGAAGATACACAGGTATCGGGCATGAGGCTTAATGTATTCCGTCTGAAAAAGACAGAAAATGGCTTTGTAAGCACCGCCATGGACCAGCTTCTCAACAAGGACGAAAATGCTGTAGATGCTGTTGCGGATGTGGGCTCAATTGCCACCGACAAATGGAAAAAAGAGATTGTGCTTAATATTAAGAAAACATATCCATCCACAGGTAAAATTATTATGAAGGCGGCCAACGAAATCCTTTTTTCGTCAGATGTTATGCTTGAACTTAACAACTGGCAGGAAAATGAGGCGCTTACCTTCTATGCTTACGGTGCCGGTCAAATGTGTGGTGAGTATGAGACCCTTGGAGAGTCGGTCAATGCTGCTAACAAGTATATGGGATATGTTGCAGGCAGCAATGGCAAAATATACTGGAGGAGACTTAAGAGTACATCTGCCCAGGTTACACAGCTTAATTATGAGTACAACATTAATTCTTTGTGCAGCAGCATTATTACCCTTCTTAGAAAAGGCGGCTACGGATGGAATGTGGGCGGTATTACTTCAGGTGAAAGAAGTATTATGACGGCCATTAATGAGTCTACGTCAGGCTGTGGAATTAATCTGAGTGGTGCTGATGTTGAGACGGTTTTGTACTATATTGATAACCAGATTCCTGTAATAGGAAGAATTGGAGATGACAAATACGTTGTTGTCACAGGCTACAATGCAGATTATATTTTCTACTATGATTACGAAACAGGCAGCGAAGTTACTGTAAGCTATAGTGATGGTGCTAAGCTTTTTGAGGCTTTTGGAAATACATTTTTTACGTACTGGGATTAAAGTGTCCAAAGGTAATACTCCGGTTATGCTTGCATAAAAGTGGAGTATTACCTTTGGACACCAACGAATATGAGCATAAAAGTGGGGCGTATGCCACGCGATATGCGAATGTTCGTTAGGATTGTGGGAGTACGAAGTACGAAACAATCCGTTTAATCCCATTGTGGGTGTTTTGATACCTTAATCTTACTGGAAGTAGGTGTGGATAATGAACAAAAAGGCGAAAAAGATAATTTTAATAACCCTTCTTGTAATCACTCTGCTGGTGGTTGTTATTGTTACGCCTTTTTTGATTAAATTTGCCAGATTAAAGTCTGAGGCTGAGGCTATGGTGGCCGCAAGCTCAGATGCCACCTTTAAGTCAGGTAAAACTACCCAGATTTATGACTGTAACGGCAATAAAATTGCCAATATGCTGGGAACGAAGGTTTTGTATTATGTAGACTTAAAGGATATACCACAGTTATTGCAGGACGCCTTTATAGTCATGGAGGACCGAAAATTTTATGACCACAGAGGTGTGGATTTGGCAGCCATTATACGTGCAGTTATGGCTAATTACAGCGCCAATTCCATTGAGCAGGGTGCCAGCACTATTACACAGCAGCTTGCAAGAAATGTTTTCCTGACCCAGGAGGTTACATGGGAACGCAAGATTCAGGAGATGTATGTGGCACTGGCTCTTGAGCGTACATACAGCAAGGATAAAATTCTTGAGTATTACCTTAATAATATTTATTTTGCCAATGGCTATTATGGTGTTGAGGCGGCAGCACTGGGGTACTTTGGAAAGTCTGTTGGGCAGCTCAATTTATCAGCGCTTGTTTTTATTGCCACTATTCCAAATAATCCGTCAAAGTATGTCCCCACGGTGAATTATTCAAATGTTATTGCAAGGCGCAATATTATTCTTGGCGA
>JBJENU010000141.1:0-2500 GCA_051880355.1 Lachnospiraceae bacterium
CTGGCGGACGGTCTGTCCGGCAGTCAGCACCGTGTGCTGGTCCAGATAGCCTACGCGGACATTTTTGGCCCAGGTTACAGTTCCGGCATCAGGCATAAGCTTGCCGGTAATTATATTCATAAAAGTTGATTTTCCTTCGCCGTTGGCACCGATTAAGCCGATGTGCTCCCCTTTTAAAAGGCGGAATGAGACATTGTTGAAAATAGCACGGTCGCCAAAGCCATGGCTTAAATTTTTTACATCGAGTATCATCATAATCTCCTAAATGCATTGTAATGAGTCCATTATTACATAAATAGTGCCAATAAATCAAGTTATACTTGTAATTTTTGCCAAGATAAATTATAATGTATCTGTGATAATTTGTTGTTATATGGTGGTAGAGTCTTATGAAGATTATGTTTGTTTCACTGGGCTGTGACAAAAATCTTGTTGATACGGAAATGATGCTGGGGTTACTGCGCAAGGCAGGCTTTGAATTTACAGATGATGAATACGAGGCTGAAGTTATTGTGGTTAATACCTGCTGCTTCATTCATGATGCCAAGCAGGAAAGTGTCAATTCTATTCTGGAAATGGCTGCCCACAAGGAAGATAAATGTAAGGCTCTTATTGTAACAGGATGTCTTGCACAGAGGTATAAGGACGAAATTATTACCGAGATTCCGGAGGTTGATGCGTGTCTTGGAACTGCTTCTTTTGATAAGATTGTTGAGGTAGTTGAGGATGTGCTTCGTCAGAAGAAAACTATGGTTTTTGATGACATTAACCGTATGGCAGTGGTTGATGAGAAAAGAGTTATTACAACCGGCGGCTATTATGAATACCTTAAGATTGCCGAGGGCTGTGACAAGCACTGTACTTATTGTGCGATTCCCGGAATACGTGGCAATTATAGAAGTGTTCCCATGGAAAAGCTTCTTGAGCAGGCAGAATATCTTGCAGGATGCGGCGTTAAGGAACTGATTCTTGTGGCACAGGAGACGACAGTGTATGGAACTGATATTTACGGCAGGAAGAGTCTGCCTTTGCTTCTGGAAAAGTTAAGCCTGATTGAGGGAATTGAATGGATAAGAATTCTGTATTGCTATCCTGAGGAGATTACTGACGAGCTTATTGAAGCTATTAAAAAGCTTCCTAAGGTCTGCCATTATCTTGATATTCCTATTCAGCACGGAAGCAATGCCATTTTAAAGAGGATGGGCAGAAGAACTACCAAGGAGGAATTGATTGATATAATAGACAGGCTGAGGACGGAAATTCCGGATATTTCCCTGAGAACAACCCTTATTACCGGTTTCCCCGGGGAGACCAAAGAGAATCATCAGGAGCTCATGGAATTTGTTAATGAGATGGAGTTTGACAGGCTGGGTGTGTTTACATATTCAGCAGAAGAAGATACACCGGCGGCATCTTTTGATAATCAGGTAGATGAGGAAGTAAAAGAACAGCGCCGTGATGAAATTATGGAATTACAGCAGGAAATAGCCTACGACCTTGCCAATAAAAAAATAGGCAGGATTTACAGGGCACTCATTGAAGGCAAGGTTGCTGATGAGAACGCCTATGTAGGCAGAACGTATATGGATGCTCCTAATGTAGATGGATATATATTCATCAATACAGATGAGGAATTAATGTCTGGTGATTTTGTAAATGTGAGGGTTACAGGAGCTTTGGAATATGATTTGATAGGAGAAATTGATTATGAATGTGCCAAATAGATTGACTATAGCAAGAACGATTCTGATACCGTTTTATCTTGTTTTTCTCATGGTGGATTTTGGATTTAAGGGAAGTAATTTTATAGCGGCAGCAATTTTTATTGTTGCAAGTTTTACTGATTTTCTCGATGGTAAGCTGGCAAGAAAATATGGACAGGTTACCAATTTTGGTAAGTTTATGGACCCGCTGGCTGACAAGCTGCTGGTGTGTTCAGCACTGATTGCTTTTATTGAGCTTGGAAGGCTTCCGGCATGGATAGTAATTATTATTATTGCAAGGGAGTTTATTATCAGTGGATTCAGGCTGGTTGCTTCAGATGCAGGTATTGTGATTGCGGCAAGTATGTGGGGGAAAATCAAGACTACGGTGCAGATGATTATGATTATAACACTTACACTTAATTTTGATGTTCCGTTTATCAATGTTATTGAAATAATTCTTGTATATGCATCACTTGCACTTACGCTGATATCTCTTGCTGATTATCTTATAAAAAACAGAAAGGTAATTACCAATGGGGAAAGTGGCTGCAAATAAACTGTAAAAAGAATTCAGGTGCTTAAGCAGACGCCCGCGGACACGGTTCGCTTATTATTGCGTCTGCTTAATTTTACGGTTTTGTGGGAGGTATGTGATATGTCATTAGAAGAAAAAGTGGTGGGCATATTAAAAGAAAAACATCTGAAAATTTCCACGGCGGAATCATGTACAGGTGGTATGATTTCTTCAAGGATTGTCAATGTGAGCGGAGCATCTTCGGTTTTTGAACAGGGCT
>JBJENU010000142.1:0-2494 GCA_051880355.1 Lachnospiraceae bacterium
GGCAGCGGTAGCGGCAAGTCCCGTTGGGCGACAACAAGCTTTGCGGCCTACGACAACGTGCTGTACATTTATCCCGGTGATGTTATGGATAATGATACAAGGCAGCGAATTGAATATGAGAACAGGAAGAATTATGTAGAATGGGATATTAAGACCGGTATTGACCAGAATCCCGAGAGCCTGTTTGCGGGACATAAGTTTGCTATTTTTGACGGGCTGGTTGCATATACTGCCAAGGTTATGGACAGAATGTGGCCGGGAACTGATGCACCGGAAGAGGCAGTCTGCAAGGCCATTGAGAGAAGCATAATTGAAGATGTTCAGAAAATGTACGAGGAAATTGACAAGGTCGGCGGAATTATGATAGTTATCACCGTCGAGACAGGATTTTCACTGGTTCCAACAGATGAAAGAACTAAGGCATTCAGACATATTCTGGGAACTGTTAACCAGAGAATTGCCAATATTTCCAGTGAGGTATATCTTTCGGCAAGCGGAATACAATTTAGAATAAAATAAGGAGTTACGGGTTATGACATTGAATGAATTTATTGCGGAAGCAAGGAAGCTTGGGGCTTCAGACATACATTTGACAGTCGGTGCACCGACTGTTATCAGGGTTAATGGTGAACTTAGGAGGTATGGCGAATTTACGGACGTTGAGATTAACCGTATGATTCATTCCATACTTTCTGCTGACCAGGAGGTAACATTTACACAGGGAAAGGATATTGATTTTAGTTTTCAGATGGAGGACGGCTCAATGCAGAGAGCCAATGTATATCATCAGGATGGCAAGGCGGCATGTGCAATACGTCTTCTTAATACTAAAGTGCCTTCTCTTGATGCTCTTAATATGCCTGCAATTATCAGCCGTGTTGCCACTGAGAGAAAAGGTCTTATTCTTGTTACAGGTTCAACGGGAAGCGGAAAGACCACAACAATGGCATCAATTATTGATTCAATCAATCATACAAGACCATGCCATATTGTTACAATTGAAGACCCTATTGAGTATGTATATGAATCAGCTCTGGCTACAATACATCAGCGTGAGGTTGGCAAGGATGTAGAATCATTTAATACTGCGCTGAAAAGTGTTTTGCGAGAGGACCCTGATGTAATCCTCATTGGTGAGATGAGAGATTTTGAGACAGTTTCTCTTGCACTTACAGCTGCCGAGACAGGCCATCTTGTTCTTGCAACACTTCATACAGCCAGTGCGGCACAGACAATCGACAGAATTATTGATGTCTGCCCTGTTGATGTACGGGAACAGGTAAGAGTACAGTTTTCTAATATTTTACAGGCAATTATTGCACAGGCACTTGTTCCGAAGGAAGATGGAAGCGGAAGAGTTGCAGCACTTGAGATACTTCTTGGAACAGAGGCTGTTAAGAATCTTATTCGTTCCAATAAAGTTGCGCAGATTAATTCAACCATGCAGACCAGTACAAGGATTGGTATGTGTACTCTTAATGACAGCCTGGCAAAGCTTTATAAGGACAGAGTTATTTCTTATGAGACAGCTTTGGAATTTGCATCGGATAAGGCGGAAGTTGAAAAGACTATGAGAAGCGGCTCTATTTATTAACAAATTTTGTTTTTTCTCTTTAAACTTTTAAACGGATGTGCTATAATAATTACATTAAATGGCGTGATTGCATAATTATAGGAGGCTAGACGGTTATGAGGAAGAAAATTGTGGCAGGCAACTGGAAGATGAATAAGACACCAAGTGAAGCTGTGGCGCTGGTTGAAGAACTTAAGCCAATGATGAACAATAGTGATGTCGATATTATTTTCTGTGTTCCGGCAATTGATATAGTACCTGTATCACAGGCTATTGAAGGCACACAGATTCAACTCGGGGCACAGAACATGTATTACGAGCCAAAGGGCGCTTATACAGGTGAGATAAGTGCATCGATGCTCACGGATTGTGGTGTCCGGTATATAATTATCGGACATTCGGAGAGACGTGGAATATTCCATGAGACCAATGAGATAGTACATACCAAGGTCAAGGTTGCTCTGGATAATGGGCTTATTCCGATTTTGTGCTGTGGTGAATCACTTGAGCAGAGAGAAGCAGGGATTACTCTCCAGTGGATTGAGGAACAGATTACGGCAGCTTTTACAGGGCTTACTAAGGAAGAAGCTTCTAAGATTATAGTGGCTTATGAACCAATATGGGCAATAGGCACCGGCAAGGTTGCCACAAGCAAGCAGGCACAGGAGGTCTGCCAGTCAATAAGGAGTCTTATCGGCAGACTTTACAATGATGAGCTTGCACAGGATATACGAATTCTTTACGGTGGCAGCGTTAATGCTGCTAATGCAGCGGAGCTTTTTGCCATGGATGACATTGACGGAGGGCTTGTAGGCGGTGCCAGCCTTAAGGCTGAATTTGGCCAGATAGTTAATTATAACAAATAGCTTTGGATGCCTTCTGTGTGTCTTGCACAGGAGGCATTTTATGCATATGAGAGGG
>JBJENU010000143.1:0-2491 GCA_051880355.1 Lachnospiraceae bacterium
GATACCTTATTCTTACAGCTTTTATCCCTATGCTTATGGATACAGGCGGTAACTGCGGCAGTCAGGCTTCAGTTTCCGTTATAAGAAGTATTTCCCTTAATGAAATAAGGTTCAAGGACATATTCAGGGTAGTATGGAAGGAAATAAGGGTTGCGGTGCTTTGCGGTGTGACCTTGTCGCTGGCCAATTTTGCGAAGCTTTTGCTGATTGACAGAGTTGAAGTTATGGTTGCACTTGTTATCTGCCTGACCCTGATAGTCACGGTAATTGTGGCAAAGATAATCGGTTCAATGCTTCCGGTGATTGCAAAACAGATTGGCTTTGACCCTGCGGTAATGGCCAGTCCGTTTATTACTACAATTGTAGATGCTCTTTCATTGGGAATCTATTTCAGCATAGCAACTGTTATGCTGCATTTACGATAAGAAAGGATTTATTAAAAATGTCAAAAGTTAGAACAAGATTTGCTCCAAGTCCAACGGGAAGAATGCACGTTGGTAATTTGAGAACGGCACTTTATGCCTATCTCATTGCAAAACATGAGAACGGAGATTTTCTTTTAAGAATTGAAGATACCGACCAGGAGCGTTTTATGGAAGGCGCTCTTGATATTATATACAGAACTCTGGATAAGACAGGCCTTGTGCATGATGAAGGTCCGGACAAGGATGGCGGTGTAGGTCCATACGTCCAGAGTGAGCGACAGAAGCAGGGAATCTATATGAAATATGCTCTTGAACTGGTGGAAAAGGGAGAAGCATACTACTGTTTCTGTGACAAGGAGAGGCTTGAATCCTTAAAGACTACTGTTGAAGAAGGCTCAGATAAGGAGATAGTTGTGTATGACAAGCACTGTCTGTCTCTTAGCAAAGAAGAAATAGAAGCTAATCTGGCGGCGGGTAAGCCTTTTGTAATAAGACAAAACAATCCTACAACAGGCACAACCACCTTCCATGATGAGCTTTATGGAGATATTACTGTTGACAATGCACAGCTTGATGATATGGTGCTTATTAAGTCCGACGGATATCCGACATACAATTTTGCCAATGTTGTAGATGACCATCTGATGGGAATTACACATGTTGTAAGAGGTAATGAATACATTTCTTCTTCTCCAAAGTATAACAGACTTTATGAAGCCTTTGGCTGGGAAGTGCCAAAGTATATTCACTGTCCGCTTATTACAGATGAGGAACACAAGAAATTAAGCAAGCGCTGCGGTCATTCATCATTTGAAGATTTGCTTGAGCAGGGCTTTGTCACTGAGGCAATTGTTAACTACATTGCTTTGTGCGGCTGGAGCCCGGAATCCAACGAAGAGATTTTTTCTCTTGAGCAGCTTGTCAAGGAGTTTGATTACACACGAATCGGTAAATCACCGGCTGTGTTTGATATGAACAAGCTTAGATGGATGAATGGGGAATATATCAAGGCCATGGATAATGAGACATATTATGAGATGGCACTTCCATATGTTGAGCAGGCAGTTAAGTCTGATCTTGATAAAAAGAAGATTGCAGATATGGTTAAGACAAGGATTGAAGTTTTCCCTGATATCTGCCAGCAGATTGATTTCTTTGATGCCTTGCCGGAGTATTCAACCCAGATGTATACCCATAAGAAGATGAAGACCACAAGTGAAAATTCTTTGCAGGCACTTAAGGATTTACTTCCGATTATGGAAGCTCAGGATGATTACAGTGTAGAAAATCTTCATCAGGTAACTATGGATTATATTGCGGCAAAGGGTATTAAAAACGGACAGGCAATGTGGCCTCTGCGTACCGCTGTTTCAGGTAAGCAGTGTACACCTGCCGGAGCATTTGAAATTATGAATGTTCTTGGCAAAGAGGAGTCCATTGCCAGAATTAAGAAGGGCATTGAAATGCTTGAAAAGGAACTTGCTTAATGGGGTTTAATGAGGCACAAATTAAGGCTATACAACACTTCAGGGGACCGGCACTTATTCTTGCCGGCCCCGGAAGCGGTAAAACAACAGTTATTACACATCGCACACAATATCTTATCCAAAATCATAAAGTCAACCCATCTAACATACTTGTTGTGACTTTTACCAAAATGGCGGCCACTGAAATGAAGCAGAGATTTGTAAGGCTTTGCAGTGAAGGAGCCAGTGTTACTTTTGGTACATTTCATGCTGTATTTTTTACTATCTTAAAACACGCATACAACTACAACGCAGGCAATATTGTCGGCGAAGAACAGCAGAGAGATATTATAAGAGAATGCATAAGTAAATTCTGTCTTGAAATTGAAGATGAAAATGAGTGGATTTCCAATATTCTCGGGGAAATAAGTAACGTAAAGAATACAAGAATTGCTCCGGAAAATTATTACTCAATTAATTGCCCTGAGGACGTATTCAGAGATATATACAGGATTTATGATGACAGCCTGAAACGTTCAAAAAAGCTTGATTTTGATGATATGCTGGTGTATTGCTATGAACTGTTATCACAGAGGCCGG
>JBJENU010000144.1:0-11124 GCA_051880355.1 Lachnospiraceae bacterium
GGGTTTTGGTATTCTGGGTGGCACGTATTGCTGCGCCAAATACCGAACTTGCCGCCCGGAATATAAGGGGTACGCTTATTATGGCAAAATATACGGAGGCCGCTTTATGAATTCCCTGCTCTGCCCCCATAAGTCCCGGTATAAAAGGGGCCATTATGATACATATACCGCCAAGCACCACACCGATTCCAATTACGGCCTTTACCAGTACAGCGTTGATTCTGCTTACCATTTCCCCATTGCCTGCCCCAATGGACCTGGCAATCATTGCAAGTGCAGCCGTTGCCAGAGCTGACGGCACGCTGTTAACCAGCCAGTTAATGTTGGTTGTTACGCTGATTGAAGCTGTAGCCTGCTCGCCCAGCTGTCCAACCATTGCAGTGTCTACATACTGCAAAAGAGTTGACAGAAGCTGTTCCAGAATAGTCGGAATTGAAAGTGTAATTAAGGTTTTTAACACTGCCATACTTTCTGAATATTTATCTGATTTATATTTCATAAATTTCTTTATACACCTGTAAAGTTTCTCTTGATTTTTACGCTAAAATATTTTAACATATGTTTAAATAATTCTCAAGGAGATTTGCGATATTAGTTATGGAAGATAAGCGTATCACAAAAAGTAAAAATGCCCTTAAATCTACTCTGATTGAGCTGCTCAACCATATGCCTTTTGAGAAAATATCTGTTACTGATATATGTAACAGGGCCGGTATCAGCAGAATTACCTTTTATAATCACTACAACGACAAATACCACCTTGTTGACGATATTTTTGAGTACTATGCAACTCTTGGCAAAAAAGCCTACGCAGCAAAACAGAAAAAAAATAATCCTAAGGCAGTTCCTTCCATAAGCTACTGCAACATTCTTGACAGCACACTTGACTTATATTACTCCAATATGGATTTTTTTGAACACACCACACCTGATACCAATCCATATCTGGCTTTTAAATTCTACGAAACTATTCTGAATATTATAGAAGACCACACAATACATGAGTCCTTTGCCGACAACCTGCGCTATTCCCCAAGGGAAATTGCCGGTTTTATCTGCTATGGTCTGGCAGGCTTCATCAACGAAGGCCACAGGCAGCACCTTCCAATCGCAACCATAAGAAAAAATGCCTCCCAGCTCATGAGAAGCATTCTTAAATCCGACATATTAGTCAATTAAAAACTTTCAATAAATGCCAGCAAATCTGCCATGGAACCCTGATAATCGGTGTCTATAGGCAGATTTTTTTTATTCTCCATGGTGTCAGTCACAAGGAATGTTTTAACGCCAAGACGGCGAATCACTAAGTCTTCTGACACGTCGTTGCCAACCATGATACACTCATTAGGTTCAATAGAAAATTTCTTAAGTATTTCCTCAAAATACTTTACATTAGGTTTGCAGTAATAACTGTCCTCATAAGTTGTAATAATCTCAAAATCACTGCTGTCAAGTCCTGCCCATTTGACCCTGTTGAGTGTGGCACACCCAGGAAACACCGGATTAGTGGCAAGATAAGCCTTAATTCCCTTTTTCCTTACGGTTTTAACCACCTTGTCTGCCAGAGGATTAGGACTTGTGGCTGCTATTACCTTATTGAAATCACCTGAATAAAATAAATTTGCCGTACTCTCAGCTTTTTCTCTGTCCATAGGCATTGCCTTTATGAAATTCTCCCAGAAAACCTCTCTGTTGGTCTTGTCTCCATTATTTTTTACCATTGCCTCAAAACCGGTCCACACTGCGCCAATAAGTGCCTTAGGATCATTGGTAAGTCCTGCATCTATATAACTTTTTGCAAGCATTGGCAGATAAAATTTGGTAAATTCCTCCTGCACCATTGGTAAAAGTGTTCCGTCCAAATCAAATAAAATATGCTTAATCATAATATTGCCTTTCCATAACAAAATCCAAATCTTGATAATTATACCATACTATTTTTATTTTTTCTACAAAAACTATTATTGTAACGGAGGTGAATTTTTATGAATAAATATATTACCAATGACTGCTCCTGGGATGAATATGATGACCCGTATAAAACTTGTGCCGACAGTGTTGAAGCAATTAACAGATGTTTAAATTCAATGACACCCCAGCAGTTTAGAACTGCCGTAACCCAGATGAAAACAGGGCTTGCACCTGACGATTACAATCATCTGTGTGACCGGATTGCATCCCACAACTTTCAGGGATAGCAATTAAAGTTTTGTCCTCTAAATCATTGACTATTTTGTCATAAAGGTTTATTCTATTAGTATAATACTTTCGGATTATATTAATAATGAAAGGCAGGATTTATTATGTACAAAAACGAATATGAACGCTGGCTTACAGCAGATCTTGAGGACGCTGACCTTGGCACTGAGCTTGCCAGAATCAATGGCAACGATGATGAGATAAAGGACCGTTTTGCAGTATCTCTTCAGTTCGGTACGGCAGGCTTAAGAGGTGTGCTTGGTGCAGGTACTAACAGAATGAACATTTATGTTGTCCGTCAGGCTACTCAGGGTCTTGCCAACTGGGTTAAGACCCAGGGTGGCACACAGACAGTTGCAATAAGCTATGACAGCCGTCTTAAGAGTGATGTTTTTGCCAAAACAGCTGCCGGAGTACTTGCTGCTAACGGTATCAAGGTTCGCATCTATGATGCACTTATGCCTGTTCCGGCACTTTCCTTTGCCACACGTTACTACAACTGTAACGCAGGTATTATGGTTACCGCATCCCACAATCCCGCAAAGTACAACGGATACAAGGCTTATGGTCCTGACGGCTGCCAGATGACAGATGATGCTGCAGCTGTTGTTTACAACGAAATCCAGAAAACTGACGTTCTTACCGGAGCCAAGTATATTTCCTTTGCAGAAGGTGTTGAAAACGGTCTTATCCGTTTTGTTGGAGATGATTGTAAGAATGCCCTGTATGCAGCCATTGAAGACCGTCAGGTTCGTCCCGGTCTGTGCAAGACAGCAGGTCTTAAACTTGTTTACAGCCCGCTTAACGGTTCAGGTCTTGTTCCTGTAACCCGAGTTCTTAAGGATATGGGCATTACAGATGTTACCATCGTTCCTGAACAGGAATATCCTAACGGATACTTTACAACATGCAGCTATCCTAACCCTGAGATTTTTGCTGCACTTGAGCTTGGTCTTGAACTTGCCAAAAAGGAAGGTGCAGACCTTATGCTTGCCACTGACCCTGATGCAGACCGCGTAGGTATTGCCATGAAGTGTCCTGACGGCTCTTACGAGCTTGTAAGCGGCAACGAAATGGGTGTGCTTTTACTTGATTACATATGTGCAGGACGTATTGAAAAGGGCACAATGCCTAAGAATCCTGTCGCTGTCAAGTCCATTGTATCTACTCCACTTGCTGATGCAGTGGCTGCCCACTATGGCGTTGAGATGAGAAACGTTCTCACAGGCTTCAAATGGATTGGTGACCAGATTGCCGGTCTTGAGGCTGACGGTGAGGTTGACCGCTTTATCTTTGGTTTTGAAGAATCATACGGCTACCTTGCAGGTCCTTATGTACGTGACAAGGATGCCATCATCGGTTCTATGCTTATCTGCGAAATGGCTGCTTACTACAGAAGCATCGGAAGCTCCATCAAGCAGCGTCTCGAAGAGATTTACAGCGAATACGGCAGGTATCTTAACAAGGTTGACAGCTTTGAGTTCCCTGGACTTACAGGTATGGATAAGATGACCTCAATTATGCAGGGTCTCAGAGACAACCCTCCTACAGAATTTGCAGGTTACAAGGTTGTTAAGGTTACCGACTACAAGAACAGTGAACAGACAGGCCTTCCTGCTGCCAATGTTCTTATATATGCCCTTGAAGGCGGTGCAACTGTTGTTGTTCGTCCTTCAGGTACGGAGCCTAAGATTAAGACTTACTTTACAACACTCGGCAAGGATTTGGCTGAAGCTCAGGCCCAGAAGGATAAACTTGCAGAGAGCCTTAAGCCTATTCTTTCTTAAATAATTAAAGTATTTAGTGGTATGCTCCGGTGGTATTTTGCCCCGGAGCATATTTTTTTATTATTTTTATAGTTTTTTTTAGTTAAATATGTTATAATTTTGGTATTCTTTAATGATTAAGAAATTTACGAAATGAGGCAATTATGAGAATCGGATTTGACAACCAGAAATACCTTGATATGCAGTCTGCACATATCTTAGAGAGAATAGGACAGTTTGGTGACAAGCTCTACCTTGAGTTCGGAGGAAAGCTGCTTGATGATTACCATGCTTCCCGTGTTCTTCCGGGCTTTGCTCCTGACAGTAAGCTGAGAATGCTTTTAAAACTTGCTGACAAGGCCGAGATGATTATTTCCATCAATGCGGCTGATATTGAAAAAAACAAGATAAGACATGACCTTGGAATTACCTACGATGAAGATGTTCTCCGTCTTATCAAAGTATACAAAGATAAAGGCCTATATGTAAGCAGCGTGGTTATTACCCGCTACACGGGACAGGCTTCGGCCGATATTTTTGCCAACAAGCTTGAGCACATCGGTATCAAGGTGTACCGCCACTACCCGATTGACGGTTATCCTAACAACGTTGAGCATATTGTCAGCGATGAGGGCTATGGCAGGAATGATTATGTCATAACCACAAGACCTCTGGTAGTTGTTACAGCACCGGGACCGGGAAGCGGCAAAATGGCAACCTGCCTTTCACAGCTTTACCATGAGAATAAGCGTGGAATCAAGGCCGGTTATGCCAAATTCGAGACTTTTCCTATCTGGAATCTTCCCCTCAAGCATCCTGTTAACCTTGCATATGAAGCAGCCACCGCTGATTTGAACGACGTTAACATGATTGACCCGTTCCACCTTGAGGCATACGGTCAGACTACCGTTAACTACAACCGTGACATTGAAATATATCCTGTACTTGCAGCAATGTTTGAAGGTATATACGGCTCCTGTCCATACAAATCTCCAACAGATATGGGTGTTAATATGGCAGGCAACTGTATTATCGATGACGATGCATGTGCAGAAGCATCCAAGCAGGAAATCATACGCCGTTACTACCAGTCAATGAACCGTTTCGTACGTGATGAAGCAACTAAGGATGAGGTTTATAAAATTGAGCTTATTATGAAGCAGGCCAAGATTACCACAGATGACCGTCTTGTTGTTCCTGCAGCCAATAAGGTTGCCAAAATCACCGGCAAGCCTGCCGCAGCCATTGAGCTTCCTGACGGAACAATTGTTACCGGTAAGACAAGTGAGCTGCTTGGTCCTTCAAGTGCAGTTCTGCTCAATGCCCTTAAGATTCTTGGCGGAATTGATGACAGTATTCATATGATTTCTCCTGAATTCATTGAACCTATTCAGGAGCTTAAGACAAAGTACCTTGGAAGCAGGAATCCTCGTCTTCATACAGATGAAGTTCTTATCGCTCTGTCAACCTGTGCAGCCAACGATGAAAATGCAAGAATTGCTCTTGCCCAGCTGCCAAAGCTTGCAGGCTGCCAGCTTCACACAACTGTTATGTTATCTTCCGTTGACATTAAGACCTTTAAAAAGCTGGGTGTTGAAGTAACCAACGAAGCCGTATACGAAAACAGAACAGCTTATTGATTTATATCTGCTGACGTGGTAATATACACTTAATTTAGAATATATACAGGAGGATATTAAGAATGAACACTTCTATTTCAGAAAATATAATTTACATTGGTGCTGATGATAAGACACTTGATTTATTTGAGAGCCAGTACATTGTACCTAATGGTGTATCCTACAACTCTTATCTTATTCTTGATGACAAGATTGCCATTATGGATACTGTGGACGGAAGAGCTACAGACCAGTGGTTTGCCAATCTGGAAGCTGCACTTGCAGGACGTACTCCTGACTACCTTGTTGTTTCACACATGGAGCCGGACCACGCTGCCAACATTGCAAAGGCTGCCCAAAAATATCCTGATATGCAGATTGTAGGAAACGCAAAAACTTTTCCTATGATGAAGCAGTTTTTCGGTACAGATTTTGCCGGACGTAACGTTATCGTTGCAGAAGGCGACACTCTCAGCCTTGGCAGCCATACACTGCAGTTTATTATGGCACCTATGATTCACTGGCCTGAGGTTATGGTTACCTATGAAACCAGCGAAAAGATCCTTTTCTCAGCAGACGGTTTCGGCAAGTTCGGTACACTTGACACTGATGAAGACTGGGCTTGTGAGGCCCGCCGTTACTACTTTAACATTGTAGGAAAATACGGTGCTCCGGTACAGGCTCTCTTAAAGAAGGCTGCAGGTCTTGACATTCAGATGATTTGTCCTCTCCACGGCCCTATTTTGAAGGAAAATCTTGAATATTATATTAACAAATACAACGTATGGAGCAGCTACGAGCCTGAGGATAAAGGTATATTTGTTGCCTGTGCATCAATCCACGGCAATACAAAAGCTGCTGCCGAAAAGCTTGTAGAGAAGCTTAAGGCAAAAACTGATTTGAAGGTTGCATTTACCGACCTTACAAGGGACGATATGGCAGAGGCCATTGAGGATGCTTTCCGCTATGACCGTCTTGTTGTATGCTGTCCTACTTATGATGCAGGCCTGTTCCCTGTAATGGAGGACTTCATCAATCACCTGAAGGCAAAGGCTTACCAGAAGAGAACTGTGGGCTTCATGGAAAACGGTACATGGGCACCTACTGCCGGCAAGCAGATGAGAGCTGCCTTTGAGGGCATGAAGGAAATCACACTTTTAGACCCTACTGTTACAATCCGCTCTACACTCAATGCTGATTCAGAAGCACAGATGGATGCATTAATTGAGGCTTTATTAGCCCAGTAAGTTAATTTTTCGGGAGGCTTATATGTTACTGATTAAAAATGGACGTGTTGTTGACCCGGTTAATAATACCGATAAAGTAATGGACGTTCTTATTGATGGTAATATCATAATTGAAACAGGCGAAAACCTTTTATGTGATAATGCACAGATAATTGACGCCACCGGCCTTGTGGTTGCCCCGGGCCTTGTTGATGCCCATGTGCATTTCCGGGATCCCGGTTTTACACACAAGGAGGACATTATTACAGGTTCAAGAGCAGCTGCCCGTGGCGGTTTTACAATGGTAATCTGTATGGCCAACACCAAACCTGCCGTTGACAACCTTGAAACTCTTGCCTACATTCAGGAAAAAGGTGAAAAGACGGGTATTCATGTACTCCAGACAGCCACCGTAACAAAAGGGTTAAAAGGCTTGGAACTTGTCGATATGGAAGCCCTTGCAGCTGCAGGAGCTGCCGGTTTTACCGATGACGGCATTCCGATTATGGACGAAAAGCTTCTCCTTGAAGCAATGGAAAAGGCCAAAGAGCTTGATCTTCCCATAAGCCTCCACGAGGAGGACCCTCTGTTCATCAAGGCTGCCGGTGTTAATCAGGGCGTAGTATCTGATAAGCTTAACTACGGCGGTGCTTCCCATATGGCAGAGGACATTATGGTTGCAAGAGATGTCATGCTTGCACTTCACACCGGTGCTTCAGTGTGTATACAGCATATAAGTTCGGGCAATTCCGTGGAGCTTGTCCGCATGGCAAAAAAAATGGGGGCAGACGTTCATGCAGAAGCCACACCACACCATTTTACTCTGACAGAGGATGCTGTCCTTGAATACGGCACACTGGCCAGGATGAACCCGCCTCTGCGAACCGCAAAAGACCGTGATGCCATTATTGAAGGAATAAAGGACGGCACAATCGATATGATTGTCACAGACCATGCCCCACACAGCAAAGAAGAAAAAGAAAAGCCTCTTGCCGGCGCTCCGTCAGGAATCACAGGGCTTGAGACTTCTCTTGGCCTTGGCATTAAATCGCTTGTTATGCCGGGCCATATCACTCTTTTAAAATTAATGGAACTTATGAGCAAAAATCCTGCCGGCTTCTACCGCCTTGAACCGGGAAGCATAAGCAGGGGAGCTGCCGCAGACATTGTCATCTTCGGAGAAAAAGAAATGTGGAAGGTTGACCACTTTGAGTCCAAGGCCGGCAACAGTCCGTTTTACGGCTGGGAACTGCCTGGAAAGGTACATTACACCATCTGCAATGGCAAAATTGTATATAAGGATTAGAATTGCGGTAACAAACTACCCTTTCTTATAATAAGAGGCTTCATCGGCCTCTTTTATTTTTTTGCGGTTAATCTTGCCGTTAAAGGTTTTAGGAAGGGCTTGAACAAATTCTACCATTCTTGGGTATTTATATATTGCTGCCCTCTCCTTTACGAAATCCTGCAGGCTGGTTTTAAGTGCTGTGTCAGGCTCAAATCCACTATTAAGCACTACCGTTGCCTTGACAAGGGAGCCTCTGGTTTTGGACGGGTAGGCTGTCACTGCGCACTCAAAAACGGCAGGATGAAGCATAAGTATATCCTCAACCTCTGACGGTCCGATTCTGTAGCCGGACGACTTAATAACATCATCCACACGTCCTTCAAAAAACACGTTACCGTCTGCATCTATGTGAACCTTGTCACAGGTATGGTATACTCCGTCCTTCCACACCTCTTCATACTTTTCGGGATTGCCAAGATACCCCTTGAATATGCCCCGCTTGCTGTCATTTTTATTAGGAATTATGACAAGCTCGCCGCTTTCTCCGGCCGGTACCTCATTGCCATCTTCATCAATAACCTTGACTTTGTATTGCGGAGCAACCCTACCAATACTTCCGCTAACCTGTTCTTCGCCAACAGGTGTGCATATAAGCAGCGTTGTCTCGGTCTGTCCGAAGCCCTCACGTATATTTAAGGAAGTCATATCATAAAACTTTTGCACGATATCCGTAGGCATAGGCTCTCCCGCCGTAACAACCTGGGTAAGCTTGCTTAAATCATAATCTCCAATCTTTTCCCTTACAAGGTATTTGTAAATTGACGGCGGTGCACAGAATGATGTGACACCTAAATCAGCAATAAGCTTGAGCATTTCTCCTGCGTAAAAGTTATCGTAATCATAAACCATAATCGCACACTCGCAGAACCACTGTCCGTACATTTTACCCCATGCAGACTTGGCCCAGCCGGAGTCAGCCACTGACAGATGTAAGCCGTCCACAACTACGCCGTGCCATCTTCTTGCCGTATAAATGTGTGAAACCGGGTAAGAAAAATCGTGAATTACAGCCTTAGGCTCACCTGATGTTCCTGATGTAAAGTAATAAAGCATGGGATCAGTCACACTGGTTTTAACCCTTTTAAGCTTATCTGACACCAGTTCCATTAAATCATAAAGTTTTTCACCGATGCCTGTGTGTTCCTTCTCTTCATTCTCTCTGTCCACGGACAGAATGACAGGCTTTTTGTCAAGCTGGTCAAGGGCTTCATTCACACATTTTACAATGTGACTGTCCGATACGCAGATAACAGCCTTAACATCGGCCTTTACCATTCTCTCATAGATGTCTTTTCCTGATACCATATGTGAGGTTGGTATTGCCACGGCTCCAAGCTTATGTATGGCCGTCATAGCCATCCAGAAAGCGTAGTGGCGCTTCATAATAAGCATAACTGAATCGCCCTTTTTTATTCCTTTGTCCAACAGCACGTTGGCTATGCGATTGCTCTGTCTGCTGATATCTTCAAAGGTAAAGTCAGATACACTGCCTCCAACGCTCTGATAGCAAAGTGCCCTCCTGTAAGGATTTCTGGCAGCAACAGCATCAACAACATCATAGGCAAAATTAAAAGAATCATCATATTTCAGTTCAATATCGGTTATTTTTCCCGACTCATCAAGTATTTCTCTGTAATACTTTTCAGCAATTATATTAGTCATATCTATCCTATTTTCCTAAATTTGTTATATCGGTTTTCCACCAGCTGTTCTGCTGACAGGCTTAAAAGCTCCGAAAATTCTTTCTCAAGCTCCATTGAAAACCTCTTCATATATTTTTTTATGGTGGTCTGGCTGTCATCCAGCGTCACATACTGGATAACCCTGTCAACAATGCCCATTTTCTTTAGTTCAGGTGCAGTGAGTTTCAAGGCCCTTGAGGCCTCATCGGCTTTTTCCATACTTTTCCACAGAATGTTGGCGCAATTTTCCGGGGCAACTACGCTAAAGTAGCTCTCCGAAAGCATCCATATTTTGTCGGAATGGCTCAGTGCAAGAGCGCCGCCACTGCCGCCCTCACCAACCACCACGGAGATAATTGGCGTTTTAAGCGTTGACATCTCATAGAGATTAGTTGCAATCGCACTTCCCTGCCCATGCTCCTCTGCATCAATGCCACAGAAGGCACCGGCTGTGTCAACAAAGCAAAGAACCGGTCTGTGAAACTTTTCAGCCTGCTTCATAAGCCTTAATGCCTTGCGGTATCCTTCCGGGTGGGCACTTCCAAAATTGTGGGCAACTCTTTCTGATGCACTGTTACCCTTTTCAATGCCGATAACAGTCACGGCAATATCACCAATTCTGCCGATACCGCCAATAACAGCAGGGTCATCTCCCGCCAGACGGTCACCGTGCAATTCCATAAAATCTTCAACTATATCATTAATATATCTGCCGGAGCAAAGGCGGTTAGCACCTCTGGCGGCTAAAACCACATCATATGCGTTCACTGTTACCACCATGCAGCCTTAAAATAGCTGCTATCCTTTCCTTTTGTTCGGCGCGGGGAACTATCATATCAATAAAGCCACAGTCCTGAACTCTCTCTGCTTTCTGGAAATCATCAGGAAGCTTGCAGTTAAGAGTTTTTTCAATAACACGTGGCCCTGCAAAGCCTACCCTTGCACCAGGTTCGGCCATTATTATATCCCCCAGCATGGCAAAACTGGCATTAACGCCACCTGTTGTGGGATTGGTAAGAAGCACAACATACAGGTTGCCGCCATCTGAATGCTTTTTAACTGCTGCGCTGACTCTTGACATCTGCATAAGGGAAATCATTCCCTCCTGCATTCTTGCACCACCTGAGACGGTTACACCAACAACCGGAAGTGATTTCTCAGTTGCATATTCAAAAAGTGCAGTAAGCTTCTCGCCGCACACAGAGCCAAGGGAACCCATGATAAAATCCGACTCCATGGCAAAAATACATACAGGCATGCCGCCAATTGTGGCAACGCCGGTAA
>JBJENU010000145.1:0-2466 GCA_051880355.1 Lachnospiraceae bacterium
CTAAAATAAATTTCCAGCTAATTTATGCTTGACTTTTCATAGCTGGTCTCCTAAAAAAAATATGCTCAAACTCATAACTATACTATTATAATCCTAACCTTCAAACCTGTCAAGGATTGATAGGATAAGCTCCTTATAATGAGGATTGCTTGCAGTAACCTGCATTATATTGCCTTTGCATTCATCAATTTTTTTCTGGTTAAACTCAATCTGCTCGCGGAGCTTTTTTCGCCTTACACTAAGCGAATGTCTGATTTCAACCATCTCCTTGGGATCTGCAAGGGCTCTCACCTGCTTTAACCAGATTTCACAATCATTAAGCTGGAGTCTTCTTAAAATCCTTAAGAGCCTCTCTTCCGTATGGTTCAATTCCTCAGTAAGCTCCAGCATTTTTTTCTGCTCTGCTTTCATAGTTAAATATATTTCATATTGCCGGCTGAATTCATAGGAATTTTTTACATCATATTTGGAATAGCTGTAATCAAGGGTGTTAGCTGCATTAATATATTTAATTTTGACCTTATTGAGCAGGGTAATACATTTTGCATATTTTTTACGTGCCATAATGATACCCCTGTTCACGGTCTGCCCCAGTGTAAACAGAATCAGAATAATAATAACTGCAAGGGCGCATACAATTAAAAATGCGTAATTAGGCTCATCCGGAGTTGTAAGATTAACTGCTATAAGTGCAACAAGAATAATTCCCATAATTATTACTATCATTTTTCCCAATTGCCTTATATTATTTTTCCGTTTATTTAGCTCCTTAATATCAAGCTTTATTGACATCTTCTCGCCCTCAAGCAGACGCATATCCTTTGTCACCGTATCAACGTAGGACTCATTGTTCTGCATATCGGCAAGAGCCTTCGGCATATCCTTTTCAGCCATTTCCATCTTATAATATTTGTGGTTAGACAGTTTATTTTCACTGCCTTTATACATCCGCCTGTCAACAGTAAGCTCCGATATTGCCTTTGAGAGTGACGCCAGTTCCCTTTTTGTCTCATCGGAAGCATTATCAATCAGCTGGATATCACTATAATAGTCTGCAACAGTGTCATATTCCTGCTTAAGGCCAGCCATATAGCGGTTGGCGTCCTCCATTGCTTCACACTGGGACTTCACATAGGTCTCCAGCTCCTTTTCGTTAAGCCTCGAGACATCCACCACTTCTTCGAGAATTTCATCAAGCTGTTTACTGTATTCAGGTGATTCCTCCACAAACTGCTCTATGTCAAAGTCATCATCCTTTTTTATGCTGCGTAAATTCTTAAAAAACTTAAGTAATCCCAACTTTTACCTCCAACCTTCGCAATGTTGCCAATGCTATGATGTATATTGGGCATATTTTTTCTTAAGCCCGTCAATCATTGCTTTAAGCTGTTCATAGTACAACTCACCATTGCCGTTATTTCTTGCTGTTTCCAACTGATTTAATGCAACGCAGTCCGGACATAGTGCACTGTCATCAAGGACTGCCTCTATTTCCCTTGAAAAGACAAAGGCTTCGTCATCATTTTCATCAGTAAAAGCAGTTTTTTTGTAATTTTCATCAAGGAGCCGGGCCGCAATGAGACACTTTTTAGATTCCTCATGCTGACCTGTCTCGTAAGCCTTAGCAAAACAGTCTCTTGCCTTATCATAAAGAAACATATTCCCATAAGCGCAGCCCAGATTGTGATATACTTTTGCATAAAAAATTCCGGGAAGCGTAAGGTCCTTTTCACCCTGGATTATTTTTTCATAATTTTTAATTGCACCAATATATTTTTTATTTTCCAGAAGTGTATCTGCCCGCATTTTAAGCCTTTCATACACATTTCTGGTATTAATTGATTCAAGGGTTTCCCTCACCTGCTCAATCTCTGAGCTGTCATAATAATCAACGTACTTAAGAATTGTTATTACCAGCTCTGCAAGGCCTGCTTTTGCCTTTTTAAGATAAGTAAGCCTCTGGGCAAGACCGGACTCGCCCAACTCTTCCCCTATAAATTTAATCAGTTCTTCATCAACCAGGTCAATCCCGATGAGATAAATGTTATTATAAATATAGTAGCACAACTCTTCCATAGAGTATATGTTAATGCCCATATTAGATATGAAAAAAGGATTTTGTGCCACCTTGGTTCTGCACAGAATAATTCCCGCCATATTAACACTCCAGTCTGTCTTTTACAATTCAAGTTCACTGTATATTACTGCATTAGACGCCTTATAAAATTCTCCAAAGCCCTTGTCCTTAATGGTTACAAAGCATCTGTCGGCACCCTTAAATTCAAAACTCATTTCAAGTCTTGTCATTTTAGGCGGCCTGTAAGGTATCGCGTCAAGCGAAACAGACACCCTCCTTGCTTCCTTTGCTCCCAGATTAATCAGCCTTAGCTCAATATTATCTGCCTGATTAATGATACAGTCAAATTTTCTTCCCGCATCATACCAGTTCATTCCGGCCCTGGCAAT
>JBJENU010000146.1:0-11032 GCA_051880355.1 Lachnospiraceae bacterium
GCTTCCTTTTTAACTGTCTCCTTCTTGACAGTTTCCTTTTTGGCTGTCTCCTTCTTAGGTGTCTCCTTTTTGACAGTTTCTTTTTTAGCTGTCTCCTTTTTGACGGTTTCTTTCTTAGCTGTCTCCTTTTTAGCGGTTTCTTTCTTAACAGTCTCCTTCTTAGCAGTTTCCTTTTTGGCTGTCTCCTTCTTTGCGGTCTCTTTTTTAGCTGTTTCCTTCTTAGCGGTTTCCTTCTTTGCGGTCTCTTTTTTAGCTGTTTCTTTCTTAGCTGTCTCTTTTTTAACTGTCTTTTTAGCAGCTGTCTTCTTTTCTTCTACTGCTTTTTCTGCAATCTTCTTTGCCATAAGTTTTTCTCCTTTATATTTGGCCCTAACATAATTTTATATTGATTTTGCCAAGCTGTGCCTGCTCTTTAATTATCTGCTGTAATTCTGCAACATCTCCGGCATTGCGGCTTCTATAATCAAGACTGTTCTTTTTTACCTTATATACGGTTTCATTCAGGGCACGCTCCTGCTCCTGAATGTTCAACTCCTCACTTAACTCTGTGTAAAATAAAGAACTGACTTCATTATGTTCATCGCTGTCACTGTATTTATTCATAATCCCGGCCAGATTAAGATTGCCACCTGCCAACTGATCAAAAACCAGTGTGGCGACTTCATTATAAAGCGGCTCTATAAAATCTGCCGGTTGTATATATTGGGTAATTGCATCAAATTGTTGTGGATGGTTAATAAGCCAGGTAAGTAAAATCTTCTGTGCCGACTTCACTCCATCCTCCTTTTTAACATCCCTTTCCTGTCTTACTGCCTTATTGGTCTTAACAGGCTGGGACATAAGACCCTGCATATTACCATAATTGGCAACCATTTTCGAAAGGCTCTGTGCAGACACCTGATATTTACCTGCAACTGCCTCAATATAATTACTGCGTGCAAGTTCCTCAGGAAACTGTACGATTCGCCGGGCCACTTCCGTAAAAAATCTTGTTTTATCTTCAGGGTCCTTAAAGTCATAATTTTCCTCCATGGCCCCAATTTCATACATAAAACTGTTATCAGCCTCATCAAGACGTTTCTGGAATTCCTCTGCCCCAAGTGCCTTAATAAACTCATCAGGGTCCTTATACGGCTTCATATTGACAACACGGGTCTTTAAGCCAACTCCCTGCAAAATAGGGATTGCCCTTAACGCTGCCTTTTTTCCTGCACCGTCACTGTCATATGTGATAAGCACCTCGTCGGTATACCTCTTCATCAGACTTGCCTGCCCCTGTGTAAGTGCTGTTCCCAGTGAGGCAACTGCTTGGTCAAAGCCTGCCTTGTGAAGAGAAATAACATCCATATAGCCTTCACATATTATGAGATTTTTCTTCTTTGAGCGTCTAGCCACATGAAGTCCGTACAGGTTCTTACCTTTGTCAAAAACATCTGTCTCCGGAGAGTTAAGGTACTTTGGCTCCCCCTGCCCCATTACTCGCCCGCCAAATCCAATTACCTTGCTGTTGGCATCCATAATAGGGAACATTACGCGATTAAAAAACTTGTCGTATACTTTGTCTTTTGCATAAGAAAACAGACCGCTCTTGTTTAGCAATTCATCATCATAGCCTTTTTCTTTTAAATATCTGTACAAGTCATCACTCTGGGCGTTGGCATAACCAAGTCCAAAATGATTAATAACATCCTGTGGCAGCTGCCTGTCCATAAGATATTTTCTTGCGTTGGCACCATGGTCTGACCGCAGCTGGTGCACAAAATACATTGCTGCTTCCTTATTAATCTCAAGAAGCTTTGCCTTCAAATCTGCCGCCCTGCGATTCTCCTCGCTGTACTGCACTTCAGGCAGTTTGATTCCTGCCCTGTCCGCAAGATATTTTACCGCTTCAGGAAAGGTGTAATTCTCATATTCCATTACAAAATGCACCACATTGCCTCCTGCTCCGCAGCCAAAGCAATAAAACATCTGCTTTTGCGGTGAAACTGAAAATGACGGCGACTTTTCGTTATGAAACGGGCACAGCCCAAAATAAGAACTGCCCTTCTTCTGAAGCTTCACATATCCGGAAATAACATCCACAATATCATTGCCGGAACGCACTTCCTCTATAACTTCATCAGGATAAAACATATTATCTCCAATCTATTATCTCTTCCATGACTTAGGAATATATATATCATTAAACTTGGCAACAGAATACTGGTCGCTCATACCTGCAATGTAATCACAGACAACCCTTTCCCTGCTCTCATTAAACTCATTAATAAACCTAAGATAATTGTCCGGAAGTTCATTTACATTATCCATATAGTAGTAGAAAAGCTCTCTGATAAGCTTATCAGCCTTAATTTCTTCACTTTTCGCCGTAGGATTCATATACAGACTTCCAAACATGAACTTTCTTAAATCTGTCATAGCCTCTTCCACCGGCTTAGACATACATATATCCGGCTTGTCCATACTCATATTAATAATATCATTAATCAGTGTATTAAGCCTTGACTTAGTGGAATTACCCAATATATCAGTAAATTCCTTAGGTATATCCTCTTCTCTAAAAATCTGTGCACGTATTGCATCATCAATATCGTGGTTAATATATGCAATCTTATCAGCCAGCCTTACCACCTTGCCCTCAAGTGTTGACGGATTGCCGCTTGTTCTATGGTTAAGAATACCATCTCTTACTTCTTTGGTAAGATTAAGTCCTTCTCCGTCCTTTTCAAGCAATTCAACAACTCTTATGCTCTGTCTGTAATGTGCAAAGCCCTCTGAGCACACATCATTAAGTGTTCTCTCCCCGGCATGTCCAAATGGTGTATGTCCCAAATCATGACTAAGAGCAATTGCCTCCGTCAAATCCTCATTGAGCCTTAAAGCTCTGGCAATACTTCTTGCAATCTGTGAAACCTCAAGGGTATGTGTAAGCCTTGTTCTGTAATGGTCCCCCTCCGGTGCCAGAAAAACCTGGGTCTTATGCTTAAGCCTCCTGAATGCCTTGCAATGAAGAATTCTGTCCCTGTCACGCTGGTAGATGGTTCTCATCTCACACTCAGCCTCCGGTCTGTCCCTTCCCTGGGATTCATCACTAAACGCCGCATATCTGCTAAAATATTCATGTTCTCTTGCTTCCTGCTGCTGCCTGATATTCATGTATATCTCCACTAAATTGTATTTTTTTCGCTACAAGTATATTATTCTACAAAATTTGCAGTTTTCCTTTTTATTTTTAAAATTTCACTTAAGGAAGACAGCAGAAATATTGCACAAAAATTGATATGAGTTTTTGTGCATTTTTAAAAAGCAGGCTACTTTCGCAGCCTGCTGACAACCATACATATTTTATTTTTATCTTAAAAATCCCGATATAATCTGTTCTTCTGCTTCTGCCTCGGTAAGTCCCAGAGTCATAAGCTTAATAAGCTGTTCACCTGCAATCTTGCCAATGGCCGCCTCATGTATAAGGCTTGCCTCTGTGCTTGACGCTTCAAGCTGGGGAGTTGCAAGGACAACTGCCTTATCCATAATAATTGAATCGCACTCAGAGTGCCCTGCACAGACGTTTCTACCGTTGAGACGGCTGATGAAATGCTGCCTTGATTCGTCCTTTGCCACAGTTCTGCTGACAATATTACAGCTGCAGTTCTCACCATTTAAATCAGCCGTAAAATCAGACACAGCATTCTGGCAGCCGGTTGTCATTATGCTCTCATGGATTTCAAGCTTGGAATTGGCAGCCAAATCTGCCGTTGTTGTACGAACCGTATCATCAATACCGGCAATCTGGGAGGCCTCCATAATCATCTGTGCCCCCTCTTCAAGGTGTACAACCGTTGTAGGCTTCATAAGACGCTTACCTGTGCCATCGCCTTCTCCATAATGTTTTTCAACATATTTTACCTTGGCATTTTTGCCCACAAAAAATGTATGAACACCGTCATGGGCGCTGTCAACACCGCCGCAGTTATGGATTCCGCACCCTGCAATAATTGTCACATCACAGTTTTCACCGATAAAAAAGTCATTATATACTAATTCCTTTATTCCGCTCTCTGAAATAATAACAGGGATATGGACACTTTCCTTTACCGTATTAGGTTTAATAATAATGTCAATACCCGGCTTGTCTTCTTTCGTCACAATATCAATATTGGCAGTAGTATTTCTTGAGGCAGTAGCTCCATTGGCTCTGATGTTATAAGCACCCACCGGCAGGGCATCCAGTTCCGCAACCTCATGTAACATATTCTTTTGAATCGCATCCATAATTAATTGCCCTCCTTCATCTTAGAAGTCAAAACATGACATGAGCCGCTACCGGCACTGTTAAGTAAATCAGGCAAAATATTTTCTTTTTTATCAAACTTTTCAATCCTTCCATCGCGAAGATAAATAATCTTATCCGCAATATCAAGAATTCTTTCCTGATGGCTGATAATAAGAATATTGCCGTTGTTAGCCGCCGCCATCTTCTCAAACACACCTATTAACTTCTGGAAGCTCCAGAGGTCAATACCGGCTTCCGGCTCATCAAATATACTTAATCGTGAATTTCTTGCAAGTATCATTGCAATCTCAATTCGCTTTAACTCGCCACCTGACAGGCTGTCATCCAAATCTCTGTGAATATATTCCTTGGCACACAGACCAACCTCCGAAAGCATATCACACAGTTCTGAAAATCTGGCTTCCTTACCGGCTGCAAGTGCCAGCAAATCCTTAACTCTCAATCCCTTAAACCTTACAGGCTGCTGGAACGCATAGCTCATTCCCTGTTTTGCCCTCTCGGTTATATTCATATCAGTTATGTCAACACCATCAAAAAATATTCTGCCGCCCGTAGGCCTAATAATACCTGCGATTATCTTTGCCAGTGTTGATTTGCCGCTGCCATTAGGGCCTGTAATAACAACAAAACGGTCATCTATTTTTAAATTAATATTATCCAAAATAGTTCTGCCATCTTCCACAATGTAACTCACATTCTGCAATTCAAGCATTGTATTTCCTCCTAGTCATTTATGTACTCTATAAATTTTCCACTATCTTACCAAATTCCATACCATGTGACGCTTTCACAAGAATAGTATCTTTATCTTTCAGTAATTTATCAGCATTTTCAAAAAATTCATCCTTATCATTGAAATGAACTGTTGCGATTGAACTGCTGCAAGAAACCTCATCACTTATATTTTTTGATAATTTTCCGATGGTTATGAGTAAATCAATTTTCTTGCCGGCAACGTACCTGCCAACCTCCCTGTGAAGGGTCGTTTCATTCTCACCAAGTTCAAACATATCTCCAAGAATTGCAACCTTTCTTGTATCTGCCATATCAAGAACATCAACTGATGCCTTCATGGAAGCAGGATTGGCATTATAGCAGTCATCAATTACCGTATATTTTTCTGTCTGAATTATATGATTTCTTCCCGCAAGGGTTTCAAGACCGGCAATTCCCACGGCTATGTCCTCCGGTTCAATATTAAACTGTCTTGCAACTGCCGCAGCGGCAAGGGCATTATTAACCATATGGATTCCCGGAATAGGAATAGTTACGTGAATTTTCGTACCATCCTTAAAGCAGATATCACATTCACTTCCAAGAAGCCCTCTGTTTATCACATTTTCAGCCCATATATCGCAAGCACTGATGTTCTCCCGTCCAAAAAATACCGGAGTCCTACCATTGACATTCCTAACCGTAATCAGCTTATCATCATCACCGTTAAGAATTGGACAGCCATCCTGTGACATTCCCTCAAATATCTCTGTTTTAGCCTTAAGAACGCCATCACGGCTTCCAAGATTCTCAAGGTGACAATTACCCACATTGGTAATTACACAGATATCAGGTCTGGCAATTGCCGTCAGTCTGCTCATCTCGCCAAAATCACTGATACCCATCTCAAGTACTGCGACCTGGTTTTCTTCAGTCAGGCGAAATACAGTGAGAGGCACGCCTATCTCGTTATTAAAATTCCCCTGTGTTTTCAGGGTATTATACCTGGTTGACAGCACTGCTGCAATGGTTTCCTTGGTGCTTGTTTTACCTACGCTTCCGGTAACACCTACAACCTTAATGTCAAGCTGGCTGCGATAATATGCCGCTATCTGTTTTATCGCCAAAAGGCTTGATTCAACCTTTATATAAGGCCTGTTGCAATTTGGAAGCTCTTTTTCTGAAATACAGCACAACGCTTTCTGTTCATACACCTGATCAATATAATCATGCCCGTCATTTCTTGCACCCTTTATTGCAATAAACAAACTGTCTTTTTCAACTTTTCTGCTGTCAATAACTACGGAAGAAACTTCCTTCACAGCGTCTTTCCCGTCACCATAATAAATACCATTACAAGCCTGTGCAATGGCTTTTAAATTCATATTTTTCATAATCCTGCTACCGGTTAGTTATATTTTTTGAGAGAAATATTAATTAAATCTGCACACAGCTGTTCATATGACACACCTAATGCAGCTGCTTCCTGAGGGAGCAGGCTTGTAGGTGTCATACCCGGAAGGGTATTGACTTCAAGACAGTACATACTGCCATTGTCTGCCATAAGAAAATCAACACGACCATATGTCACTAGTCCGATTGCTTCGCAGGCTTTCTCTGCATACTTCTGCATTTTAGAGGTTGCTGCATCACCAATAAGAGCCGGACATGTGTCTTTAGTTGCACCTGCCTTATACTTATTAGTATAGTCGTAGAACCCTTCAAGTGGTGCAATTTCAATAATAGGCAATGCCTTGCCGTCGATTACACCAATAGAAAATTCTCTGCCCTTTATATATTCTTCAACAAGAAGCTCCGAATCCATTTCAAAGCCCTCTTTTAATGCATTTTCATATTCTTCATCATTGTTTACAATGTATACGCCAACACTTGAACCGCCACTGCAAGGCTTAACAACACATGGATAACATATTGTTCTTGTAGTATTATCTTTTGTTACTGTAATGCATTTAGGCATGGGAACTCCTGCCGCTACAACAAGTCTCTTGGTTACTGCCTTGTTCATTGCGATGGCGCTGCTTAAATAATCAGTTCCTGTGTACTTTATATTCATCAGGTCAAATGCAGCCTGAATCCTTCCGTCTTCTCCATTAGCTCCATGAAGACCTATGAACACTATATCTGAGGCCTTGCAAAGCTCTAATACATTATGGCCAAAAAAGGCCTCTCCCAACTTATTTCTTCTCTTAACTTCTGTTGCAACACCTTGGGTTGCCTCAGTAAGTTTAGCTGCCAGAGTCTCCAAATCCTGTCTGACAGAAAATGTTTTTTCAATATCGTTATCTTCCAATTCACAGCCGTAAAAAGCATCAACCATAATAGCCTTATGTCCAAGACTTACCAATGCCTTACAAACCAATTTTGATGTAACAATTGAAACATTACGCTCTGTGCTGGTACCTCCAGCTAAAACAACGATTTTCATAGTTTACCTCTTTTTAATTTTTAACAGAGCTGTGGAACCACAATACTTTTACCGGTTCACAACCCATCTTTGTGCGTATTGAGTGGGCTACGCCTGCCGCTGCAATGAAGGAATCACCCTTGGCAATAGGAAATTCCAAATCGTCAAGTTTTGCATACCCTTCACCTTCAAGGACAAAAAATCCCTCCTGGTCATCATGTACACCAGGCTTTTTGTACTCTGTGTCAGCATATACAGTAATTCCGGAACAACATCCTGCAACACAACCGTTTTCAGCCGAAAGAAGCCTGTATGTTATTACATTATCCGGTGTTTTCTCTACAGCTTCTGACCACGTAATATAAGGTTTCATAAGCAATACCTCCATTCTTTCCAATTCGTCTACTCCCTACGTTCACAGCTCTTTACGGCAATTCGCATGCATAGCCTGCTCATTTCCGTAAAGCTCCTGCTTCGCAGGAATAATTTTGATAAGTATACTATTATTTACGTGCAAGCACGACATAATAGTATACTTACCAAAATTAGCTGTGAACTAGTAACATTTAATCCAAAAATTGCACAATATGCCGATACCTTTTACAATAATAGCATATTGTGCAACTATAATCAATATTCTTAGTTCTGCTTAGATCTTAACAATTCTGTGTAAGCAAGCAGGAATGGACCTACGCCCTTGGCATCGTCTTCAACGATTGGCTCTGACATATAGTAATCATATGTTCCGGGACGGTTGCCCTTGCCGCCAAGACCGGCTACAAGACAGATACCGCCAAGTGACATCTCACCTTCCTTAGTGTTGAGATACTTATCACACACGCCGTTGATTGCCTTCTCACCATACTGTCTGTAATCTTCTGAGAGGAAGCCGAGTCTGATACCCTTGAGAATAGCATATGCCATAATTGAGCTACCGCTTGTCTCAAGATAATTACCACGAACGCCATTGTATGTGTTCTCTTCCATTCCACCATAGTTAGGAACCTGATACCACATACCGCTCTCATGCTGATACTTAAGCATCGAATCTATAAGGTCAACAAAAGCATTCTTCATCATATCGTATTCTTTATCGAACTTATGGTCAGAGTTGTCCATCTTATCAAGAGTATCAAGAAGAGCCATTGAATACCAGCCAATCGCCCTGAGCCATGCATGCTGTGAAAGACCTGTAACCTTATCACACCAGAAAGCCTGTCTTGAAACATCAATTGCATGATAGTACAGACCATTGAGAGGATTTCTCATATTCTCAATAACGAACTTAAACTGTCCTAAAATATCAGGGTAGTTCTTTCTGTCATTATATCGTGTCTCATATTCCAGATAGAATGGTTGTCCCATATACATACCATCAAGCCATACCTGATTAGGATAAATATCCTTGTGCCAGAAGCTTCTGGCTTCATTGTCACATCTAGGCATAATGTCAATCTGATTATAAATCAAATCAATAGCCTTTCTGTACTTTTCCTTGCCTGTAAGATCATAAAGCTCAAAAAGTGTCTTGCCGGCATTAACATTATCAATATTCTTCTCGTTAATGTCATATCCGTCTATGGTACCATCTTCTCTTACACGATAATCAATAAAAGCATCGGCAAAGTCAAGGTACTTCTGGTCCTTGGAAATGGCATACATCTCAAGAACAGCCTTAATCATACATCCATCGATATAATTCCACTTTGACTTCAAGCCCTGCTTAATCTTCTCGATATTCCACATTGGCGCATCCGGTGTACTCTTCTCCAAAAGTTCATCAATATACTTCACAATAACGTCCATGTAAAAAACTCCTATCTACATCATAATACATACTAATGATAACCTATTTTTCCAGAAAAATCAAGCTAATTATTATCTTAATATGAAAATTTTACAGATTTTTCTACTTTTCATCAGTTACATTAATTTTTCTAATTTCCTTTGTACGTATTTCCTTACAAATTTCATCGATAAATTGTGACAGCTGTTTAGCACCTTCATCGCCTTCAAAGCGGCTTCTCACTGAAACTGTGCCATCTTCCTGTTCCTTTTCACCTACGACAAGCATATAAGGAACCCTCTTAAGTCTTGCATCACGAATCTTGAAACCAATCTTCTCTGCACGTGAGTCAACACTGCTTCTGATACCATTAGCAACCAGTTCTGCATTAACCTTGGCAGCATATTCGGCATATTTATCTGAAATTGGGAGAACTCTTACCTGTTCAGGGCAAAGCCATGTAGGGAAAAGGCCGGCATATTTTTCAATGAGCCATGCAAGCGTTCTCTCATAACAGCCCATTGATGTTCTGTGGATAATGTAAGGTCTTACCTTATTGCCATTCTCATCAATGTAGTACATATCAAACTGTTCGGCAAGAAGAGCATCCCACTGGATTGTAATCATTGTATCTTCCTTGCCGTATACATTCTTAGCGTTAATATCAATCTTAGGGCCATAGAATGCAGCCTCACCAACATCCTCTGTAAAAGGAATGTTAAGTTCATTCATAATATCTCTCATATGCTGCTGTGTCTCTTCCCAGACTTCAGGAGCACCGATATACTTTGTCTTATTTTCCGGATCCCACTTAGAAAGATGATATGTTACATCCTCTTCAACACCAAGTGTTTCAAGGCAATACTTGGCAAGGGCAAGACATCCCTTAAACTCTTCCACCATCTGGTCCGGACGAACAATCAGATGTCCTTCTGAAATAGTAAACTGTCTCACACGAGTAAGACCATGCATTTCACCTGAATCTTCATTACGGAAAAGCGTTGAAGTCTCGCCATATCTGCAAGGCAGGTCCCTGTATGACTTCTGGCTTGCCTTATATACATAGTACTGGAAAGGACATGTCATAGGGCGGAGCGCATACACTTCATTAGGATTTTTTTCTTCATCACCGAGAACAAACATACCATCCTTATAATGATCCCAGTGACCTGAAATCTTATAAAGGTCTGATTTAGCCATAAGCGGTGTCTGAGTACGCATATAGCCGCGCTTTGTTTCCTCGTCTTCAATCCATCTCTTCAGTTCGTTCATAATAATTACGCCATTAGGCATAATAAGCGGAAGTCCCTGACCGATAACATCAACAGTTGTAAAAATCTCCATTTCCCTTCCAAGCTTGTTGTGGTCCCTAAGCTTAATGTCCTCAAGATGCTGCAGGTACTCATCAAGGTCTGCCTTTTTATTAAAAGCAGTGCCATAAATTCTTGTGAGCATCTTGTTCTTTTCTGAGCCTCTCCAGTAGGCACCTGATGAAGAAATAAGCTTAAAAGCCTTAATTCCCTTTGTGCTCATAAGATGCGGGCCTGCACAGAGGTCAGTAAAATCTCCCTGGGAATAAAAGCTGATAACTGCATCCTGTGGAAGGTCATTGATAAGCTCAACCTTATATGGCTCATTTCTGTCTTCCATAAACTTAATTGCTTCTGCCCTTGGAAGCTCAAAACGTGTAATTTCCGCACCTTCCTTGATAATCTTTTTCATTTCCTCTTCAATCTTATCAAGATCCTCTCTTGAAAATGAAGGGCAGTCAAAATCATAATAAAATCCTGTATCAATTGAAGGGCCGATGGCAAGC
>JBJENU010000147.1:0-11028 GCA_051880355.1 Lachnospiraceae bacterium
CCGCTTATGCTTGCATAAAAGTGGGGCGTATGCCACACGATATGCGAATGTTCGTTAGGATTGTGGGAGTACGAAGTAGGTCACAATCCGTTTAATCCAATTACGGGTATAGCAAAACACACCCGTCAGGTGTTTGATTTTTGTTGATTATAGAGCCACACTGTGGTATATTTTAAGTGAGGAGGCAGATGTATTATGGCAACACTGTTTATCAATGCAGCCTTCAGGGAAGGCTCAAGAACACTAAAGCTGGCGGAGAGTTATCTTGCCGGTAACAATAGAGAAGTAAAAAGAATTGAACTTGGCGATGAATATCCACAACCTTTGACAAGGGCTAGTCTTGAGGTTTACAACCAATCGGTGTCAAAACGCGACTTCAGAGATTCAATGTTTGACGCAGCCAGACAATTTGTGGAGGCGGATGAGATTGTAATTGCGGCTCCGTTCTGGAACTACAGTATTCCTGCAGTGCTGCATGTCTATCTGGAGATGGTGTGTTCACAGGGCGTGAGTTTTGATATGGATGAAAAGGGAAATTATTACAGTCTGTGCAAAGCAAGGAGACTGACATACATTACAACAGCAGGCGGACCGATTCCTGAAAATGACCATGCATTTGGTTATATAAGGGATTTGTGCACAGTTTTCTGGAAAATTGACGATGTCAGATACTACAAGGCAGAGTGTCTTGATGTATATGGCGTAGACGTTGAGGGAATTTTAAGCAGAGTGATTGAGCAGATGGTGTAGTCAGGAGATTAGTTATGAAATGGGCGGTTATGGCAACAGGAAATATTGCCAATAAGTTTGCAAAAACAATAATTCAGATGAGGGATGCCGGTGAACCACAGGAATTAGTGGCGTGTGCCTCAAGAAATCTTGAAAGGGCACGAGAATTTGCCCGAACCTATGATATTGGTAAATTTTATGGGTCATATGAGGATATGCTGGCTGATGAAGATGTGGAGATAATTTACATTGCTACACCGAACAATATGCATTATGATAACTGTAAGGCCTGTCTTAATGCGGGAAAGCACGTTTTATGCGAGAAGCCTTTTACGGTAGCTGCAAAAGAGGCACAAGAGCTTTTTGATATGGCAAAGGAGAAGGGGCTTTTCATTATGGAGGGCTTCTGGATCAGATTTTTGCCGGCACTTAAAAAGATGCAGGAGATTATCAGGTCAGGGGAAATTGGTGATGTGATTTTTGCAAGAAGCGACTATGGTTTTATTGCCAAGGGCGCAAGACGGCAGCGTAAGTTTGACCCTGAGCTGGCAGGAGGGGCACTTTTTGACATTGGAATATATAACCTTGGATTTATGAGAATGGTTATGGGGGATTTAAATCCTGTGGACTATAGTGCCAGCTTCCATTTTAATGAATTTGGAACAGATGACTTCAGCACAATTATGATGAAATATGGTAATGGTGCCACTGCCCACACTGCCACTGCAATTGGAGTGGATATGCCAAGAAATGCGGCGGTTTTCGGCAGCAAAGGAGCCATATACCTGTCAGATTTCCAGCCTGCGGACCATTTAAAGGTTTGTATTAACGATGGCAATTCCTATGAAATGGATTTCCCAATACTCATGGGTGGTTTTGAATATGAAATACGTGAGGCAGCAGAGTGCATAAATGCAGGAAAAAACACTTCTGATGTTCTTAAAAAAGAAGATACAATTGATATAATTGCATTTATGCAGAAATTATTGCAGGATTTACAATGATTATATAGCCGAAAGGGTAGATGTTATGACTTTGGAAGAAAAGGCAAAATTGATTATTTCAGATATAAAAAGTGAGGCCGGCTGTAGTCCGGTGCAGATTTTTAAAAATATGGCAGGTAAGGATTACATAAATATCCACGGCCCGGAGCATCATATACTGGATGGCGCCAGTCTGCTTGTTGCCTACAAAAATGCAGGCGGCGATATTGATATTGATGTGGCACTTGATAAGCTGATGAAGGAAGGTCTTCGTATGCCGGGAGCCATGTGTGGTCTGTGGGGCATATGCGGTGCAATCACTTCAATTGGTGCGGCTCTTGCCATAATTGACGGTACAGGTCCCCTGTCAGATGATGGAACCTGGGGAAATCATATGGAATTTACATCCAATGCCATTGGCGAGCTTGGAAAAATCAATGGGCCAAGATGCTGTAAGAGAGATGCAATGGTTGCTTTTAAAAATGGAATTGATTATGTGAACAGCCATTATAACGTGGAACTAAAGCAGGAAAATCCAAAATGTGAATTTTCAGCAATTAATGAACAGTGTATAAAGACGAGGTGCCCATATTATGGATAAGAAAAAAGTTGCATTTATCTGTGTCCACAATTCATGCAGAAGCCAGATTGCAGAGGCCCTGGGAAGGCATCTGGCAGGCGATGTCTTTTATAGCTATTCTGCGGGGACGGAAGTTAAGCCACGGATTAATCAGGATGCAGTCCGTATTATGAAGAAGCTGTATAACATAGATATGGAGCAGGATGGTCAGCACAGCAAGCTGATTGGGGATATACCTAAGGTGGATATTGCAATTTCAATGGGGTGCAATGTGGCCTGCCCCTATATTGGACGCAGTTTTGATGATAACTGGGGGCTTGAAGATCCCACAGGAAAGTCTGATGATGAATTTATCAGAGTGATTAGAGCCATTGAACAGAAAATTCTTGAATTGAAGGAAAAACTGGTCAGGGCGTAAACTAACGTTAATTGGACCTGATGGTCTGATTATATATTTTATTTTTAAGGAGATTGCTGTTTGAAAAAGAGCAAAGAAAAGGAGATTGTAGCGTAGCCGGGAGGTTTGCGCAGATACAGTCACACAGACCTCCCAGAATTGCAGTCAACAATCATCAGGAGGAAAAAAATAATGAATAAAAATGGCTATATAATTCGTTTAGAGAAAAAAGAAGAACGCAGGGAAGTTGAAAATCTTGTGAGAGAATCTTTCTGGAATGTGTATCGTCCGGGGTGTCTTGAGCACTATGTTCTGAATCAGATGCGGGATGATGCTTCATTTGTGCCGGAGTTGGATTTTGTAATGGAGAAGGATGGAAGAATCATTGGTCAGAATGTTTTTGTAAGAGCGGTCATTAAGGCTGACGACGGAAGAAACATTCCTGTTATGACAATGGGGCCAATCGGAATTCATCCTGATTTTAAAAGACAGGGATATGGTAAGTCTCTCCTTGATTACTCACTTGAAAAAGCAGCAGAGCTTGGGGCAGGAGCAGTTTGCTTTGAAGGAAACATAGACTTTTATGGCAAAAGTGGCTTTACCTTTGCAAGCAAGTTTGGAATACGCTATCATGGCTTGCCGGAAGGCGCGGATTCATCGTTCTTTTTGTGCAAGGAACTGATTGACGGCTATCTTGACGGAATCACAGGAGAATACGCTACACCACAGATTTATTTTGTGGATGAGGGTAAGGCTGATGAGTTCGACAGCCGGTTTCCGTCTAAGGAAAAGTTAAAGCTTCCCGGACAAATCTTTTAATCTGAGGAATTATAAAACAGGTATAAGTGCGGGGGTATAATTCCCCTGCATCTTTACCGGGAAGGGTAATTATGGTTATTAAGAGATGTACTGAAGCAGAGATTGAAACCGTAGGCGCATTTTATGACAGAAATGTTGAAAATATGGATAAATGCGGGACTAATTATCCTAAATGGCAATACAGGGTATATCCTACTGAAGCAAGTGTCAGAGAGAAAACCGGTGCCGGGGCACAGTATCTGTGTATGTCAGGAGGGAAAATATGCGGAGCTTTTGTTTTTAATGAAGACCCTGAAGGGGCATATGAAAAGGCAAAGTGGGGGATTAGTTTGAAAGTGGGAGAATATCTTGTGCTACATACCCTTTGCATAGATTATGAGGAAGCTCACAAGGGTATGGGAAAACAGGTTGTAGAATTTTGTATTGATTACGCCACAAAGAATGGCTATAAAGCAGTGAGGATTGATGTGGTTCCGACCAATGTGCCCGCAATAAAGCTGTATGAGCGATGTGGTTTCAGAGTAACAGATACACTTGATTTAGACAGAAACGTTCCGGGAATTCCGGAATTCACAACAATGGAGTATAATATATATGGCAGACAGATATTATTATGAGGAACAGATTTATTTTATTGAAGAACACAATAAGGGGCTTATTGAGATTAATCAGCGAAAGATAGTAGAGATGCTGCAGAATAATCATGCAGTAGGTGTTGTAAGCGGTTTCTATGAGGAAGGATATCCGCTGTATTTTATAAGTCATTTTATGCTTTCGGGACTGAATTATGATTCCTTTGAAGAGTTTATGGAGAACACAGGAGGAAATTTTATTGAAGCAGTTTTTCCCGATGACAGAAGTTTTTTTGAAGAGGGAATAAAGGATGGACCAAGAGAGAGGGAATATAGAATTCTCAACAAGAAGGGCGAATATGTGTGGATTAACGAGGTGAGAACAGAATCACACACCTATGACGGACGAATTTTGTGGATTGGTTCTGTGAGATTTGTTGATGATAAGCATGAGGCTAAAAAAGAGTTTGTATCAACAATTTCCCATGATGTCAGAACACCGCTTAATGCTATAATCGGTATGGCAAACCTTGCAAAGCTTAATATGGACAAGCCTGAAAAGTTAAAGGAATATCTGGATGTAATTGTTGAGTCCGGGTATAATCTGCTGGGAGAGATTAACGAGGTGCTGGAACTTAGCGATATTGAAGCAGGTGTGCTGTACCTGAATAACACCAATTTTGATTTAAAGGAGCTTGTCAATGAGGCAATAAGCCTGATTGATGGTGAGGTTAAGGCAAAGCAACAAGACATACTGGTTCGGTATATTAATGTAACTGATACTAAAGTTGTATCAGACCGGGATAATCTGCTTAAGGTTTTTGTGAATATTCTGGATAATGCCAATAAATATTCTGACGTGGGCGGCAAAATTGAACTGAACGTGGAAGAAATTAAAAATGACGGTGAAAATGTTATCTTCAGAATAGATTTCAGGGATTATGGTTCAGGAATCAATGAATATATGATAAAGTATGTGTTCGAGCCTTTTGAGAGGGCATCAGACAGCCGTAAGAGCGGGGATGTGCCTCATATTGGGCTGGGTCTTCCAATAACAAGAAACATTGTTAATTTCATGGGAGGCAATCTGACCGTGGAAAGTACTCCGGGAGAAGGCTCATGCTTCACTCTTGTGCAACCGATGAAATTGCAGAGTAAATTTGATTTACAGCGAGCTGTAGGAGACATAGGAATTGAGAATATGAAAATTCTTGTTGTAGATGACAATGATGTTAACAGGGAGCTTTTGTGTGAATACCTTGCTATGGAGAGAGCTGTCTGCGTGGAGGCGTTTAACGGACTTGAGGCGGTTAATATTTTTGAAGCTGCTGATGATTTAGATGCAATTCTGATGGATATTCATATGCCGGTTATGGATGGATACGAGGCCACAGATATAATCAGGGAAAAAAGCAATATTCCGATAATAGCCGTAACTGCAGATTCCGGACCTCAGGATGTGAGGGAGGCACTTGACCATAAAATGAACGGACATATGAGTAAGCCTATTGATTTTGAGCAGCTCAAGGCAACACTTATGTTCTGGCGATATAACGGAAAGGCTTGATATGTATAGAATATTACTTGTTGAAGATGATGAGTCAATAGTAAATAATTTAAAGGATTTCCTTGGAAAGCAGGGCTTTGAGGCGGAGAGTGCGCCGGGGCAGAGCGAGGCACTGAATAAGCTTGATAATAGCTTTTTTGACATTGCGCTTCTTGATGTGTCAATTTCCAACGGTAATGGCTTTTCACTGTGCAGGCAGATAAAGGCTGAAAGGAATCTGCCCGTTATTTTTCTTACAGCGTCAGATGATGAGTACAGTGTTGTTACAGGACTTGATATAGGTGCAGATGATTATATCAGCAAGCCCTTCAGACCAAGGGAACTGGTGTCAAGAATTTACAGCGTCTTGCGTAGAAACAACAAAGAGACTAGGGAAATTTCCATTGGTAATCTGGTAATTGACCCGGAACGTGGAAAGTGTCATAAAAGTGGCAGAGAGGTTTTTTTGTCGGCTTTGGAATACAGATTACTGTTGGTGTTTCTGGCTAACAGGGGAAAGATTTTGTCAAGAAATATTCTTTTGCAGGAAATCTGGGATGTGGCAGGCGAGTTTGTCAATGATAATACCCTGACAGTTTATATTAAAAGACTGCGTGAGAAGATTGAAGATGATGCGGCTAATCCGGAAATAATAAAAACTGTGCGCGGACTTGGATATAGGATGGATTAAATTATGTTATATGTAATTATTGCCCTACTGGCTGTTGCCGTTGTGGTTTTGGCTGCAAAAATACTGATTGACAACAGGAAAATTAAAAGATTAAGCGAAAACATTGACAAAATACTCCACAGCAGAACCTATGATAATGTGGGGAATTTCAGCCGGTATACAGAAGGAAGTATAGCAGTCCTGGAAAGCGAAATAGGTAAGCTGATTAACACATTAAGGGAGCAGGCTGATATTTTACAGGAGGATAAGGTACATTTGTCTGACTATATTGCAGACATTTCCCATCAGTTAAAAACACCACTCACATCTATGAATATTGTGGCATCAATGCTGATGGATTCTGATTTGACAGACGAGGAAAGGTTTAAGTACATTGACGATATTAACAGAACCCTGGCCAAGATTGACTGGCTTGTTCAGAGCCTTTTGAAGCTTGCAAGGCTGGATGCTGATACGGTAAAGTTCGAGAACCGGCATGTGGATTTTGAAGAGCTTATGGAAAAAGTCCATGAAAATATTGATATTCCCATAGATATAAAAGGCATCCAGCTGGTAACCCATATTCAGGAAAACAGTGGTTTTACGGGTGATATAAACTGGGTATGCGAGAGTGTTGTCAATGTGGTGAAAAATTGTATGGAACATACTCCGGAGGGCAGAAAAATTTTTGTTAAGGCCGGGGAAAATTCACTTTTTTCAAGCATTATTATTGAAGATGAGGGCTGCGGAATTGCAGCAGAAGATATTGCACATTTGTTTGAACGTTTTTACAGGGGAAAGAATTCAGGCAGCACAAGCGTGGGAATAGGCCTTAATCTGGCCCGCAACATAATTGTAAAGCAGAACGGGACAATTAAGGCAGGAAACCGGAAAGAAGGCGGTGCACGGTTTGAAATACGCTTTAACAAGCAGATTGTGTAACGGTGACTTTAAGTGACATTTTTGTAATAATAAAGTCACGGGGCTGTCATCTGCAATTGCTACAATGAGCATATAAAGTTAATAATATGTGGAGGTTATGTAGAATGGCAGATATTTTAAGAGTGGAGCATTTATCAAAGATATATGGACAGGGGGATAACAGAGTTATTGCCCTTGATGATGTATCTTTTACAGTTGAAAAGGGGCAGTTTGTTGCAATCGTGGGGCCGTCAGGCTCCGGAAAGTCAACTCTGCTTCATATTCTTGGAGGCGTTGACAGACCAACCGGCGGACATGTGTATATGAATGACTGTGATGTTTATGAGCAGGATGACACACAGCTGGCAATTTTCAGAAGAAGGCAGGTTGGACTTATTTATCAATTCTATAATCTTATTCCTGTGCTCAATGTTACTGAAAATGTGACTCTTCCTGTTTTACTGGATGGAAGGAAGGTTAATGAGGAAAGGCTTGCAGAGCTTTTGGAACTTCTTGGTATTGATGGAAGAAAAAACCATCTGCCGAACCAGCTTTCAGGAGGACAGCAGCAGAGAGTTTCCATTGCCAGGGCACTTATGAATTCTCCGGCAATCGTCCTTGCAGATGAGCCCACAGGAAATCTGGATTCCAAAAACAGTCACGAGATTGTTGAACTTTTGAAAAAATCCAACGAAAAGTATAATCAGACTCTTATTATGATTACCCATGACGAAAATATTGCCCTTCAGGCAGACAGAATTATTTCCATTGAGGATGGAAAGATTGTGAGAGATGAGGTGATTCGCTAATGAATATTCTCAATACTTTTACAATTAAGAGCCTGAAAAAGAGTAAAACAAGGACTGCTGTAACTATTGTCGGAATTATGCTGTCCTGTGCACTTATTGTGGCAATTACTTCTTTTGCGGCAAGCTTTGTACAGCTCATGAGGGATTACAATCTGTATTCAGAGGGCAACTACTATATAAGTGCAATTGTGGATGATAAAAAGGCAGCTGTTGAAATTGCAGGTGATAGCCGTTACAATACAATTTCCGTGGGGAAATTTATTAACCGGGAAATAATACCGGACTGCGACAATGATTTCAGGCAGTATATGTATTTTATGGGTGTCAATGACACTTTTCTTGAAAATATGCCTGTTCATATGATTAGCGGTCATGCACCGGAAAATGAAAAGGAACTGATTCTGCCACAGAATTTTACAACTAATGGCGGAGTGTTTTACGAGCTTGGCGACAAAATTGGTGAATATACAGTAGTAGGCTTTTATGAGCGTATTACCTTTTTTGAGAATAACTGGAATGACGGATTTGTGTTACTCACCAAGGTTAGTGCTGATTTCACAGATGAGTGCACTTACGGACTGTGGTTCAAGCTTGATAAAAATGATGCTTTGGAAGAATGTGAGGAACTTACACAAAAGTATGGTAAGGGTACGTTTGATGTGAATTACGACCTGCTTCAGGTTGAAGGAGTATCAAGATACAGCAGTGTTGATAAGGCACTTGGCAAAATTGTGGCTCTGCTTGTAATCATAATTATGGTTGGTTCCATTATGCTGATTTACAATTCTTTTGCTATTTCAATCAGCGAGAGAACAAGACAGTTTGGCCTGTTGTCATCAATCGGTGCAACAAAAAGGCAGATAAGAAAGGCTGTATTGTTTGAGGCATTTGCCCTAAGTGTGGCTGGTATTGTTCTTGGAATTATACTGGGACTTGCAGGTACTTATGTGACGCTGCTGATTATAGGTCCACTGTTTGACAGTATTATGAAGCTGGGCGTTTCAATTCATATGACATTCTCGTGGACTTCAATTCTGATTTCATCAGTGGTGTCACTTATAACTGTTATGATTTCAGCATTGGTTCCTGCAATACGGGCAACACACTGTAACGCAATTGATGCCATCAGACAGGGCAGAGACATTAAAAATGAAAATAAGACTATTAAAACCTCAAAACTGGTAGGGAAGCTTTTCGGCTTTGAAGGGACTCTTGCAACCAAATATTTTAAGAGAAATAAGAAAAAATACAGAATTACAATTTTTTCACTTTTTGTGAGCATTGTGCTTTTCATATCAGCAAGCTCTTTTGCATCATACCTTATGAAAACGGTTGGAGATGGCTATGGTGGCGATAATTTTGATGTGCTGGTGTCTGTACGCGATGATATTAAGAATGAGTTAAAACAGATGGATGGGGTTATTTCCGTGACAAAAGTGACTTCCACTTATTTGTCTGCACATGTAAATGATAGTGATATATCATTTGCAATGTGTATAGTGGATGATGAATCGGCAGAAGCCTTCTGCCTTGAAAGAGGCCTTAAATTTGCTGATTACACTAATCCTGACAAGCCACTTTTTATTGTGAAGGACAGAATCAGGGTATGGAACGGTGAGGAACAGAAGTATAACATACATGATGTTCTTGGTGGAAAGACAGAAATTCTGGAGGTTAATTTAGGAGATATCAAAAAAATTGAAATCGGTTACATTGCAACTGAATTACCTGACGGATGTGACGCAAAGAGTTTTCCAACAATACTGATTCCGCAGAGTATGGCTACGGCACTGGACATTTCAATTGATAATTTTTCTAATTATTTTATACGAACAGACAGGCACAGTGAAGTGACAACCGGTATACAAAAATATTTTACTGAAAGCGGAGCAAGCGGGGAAGCTTTTGTGTATGATATTGCAGCAAGCAAAGAAAGAGACAGAAACACAATAATTATCATTAATATCTTTGCTTACGGCTTTATTATAATGATAAGTCTCATTGCCATTACCAATGTATTTAATACAATTTCTACTAACATAATGTTGCGCCGCAAGGAATTTGCCATGTTAAAAACGGTGGGAATGACTAGAGGCGGTTTCAATAAAATGATGAATTATGAGTGCGTTCTATATGGCAGCAGAGCATTGCTTTTGGGACTGCCGGTAAGTGTACTGACATCATATCTGTTGTACAAATACTTTAACAGTACAGTTGAATTTGGCTTTTATATTCCGGTCCATTCAATTATAATTGCCATAGCTGTAGTTTTTGCAGTTGTATTTATAACTTGTGCCTATTCAATGAGTAAAATTAAGAAAGAAAATGTTATTGATGTGCTTAAAAGGGAAAATTTCTGATAATATTGGTTTATAAAATTAAGTTTAGAACTGGATTTATGATGTTTTATTAAATACAAAACTGAATATTCTATTAAAAAATTAAGCCTGAGCGCGATTCCGATTAAGAAATTAATTAAAATCAAACACAGGCTTGATTTTATTCGGTTAATAGTGTAAACTAGTGACTAATATATCGAAGAAAGGACGGCAGAGAATGGATAATAAGGAAATGATGGAGCTTAACTCGGTTCAGGACAGTGACTTTCAGGATCTGGTAAAGTATTGTATGACGTCAGGAGCCATTAATCTGGAATTATATACAGAGTATGATGTTAAGAGGGGATTGCGTGACAGCAGTGGTAATGGTGTTCTTACCGGCCTTACGGAAATTTCAGATGTATGCGGTACGGTAAGTGTAGATGGTACCAAAATGCCTATGGATGGAGAACTGTATTTTCAGGGATATAATGTAACCAAGCTTATTGAGGGCTTCAAGGACAGAAGATATGGCTTTGAAGAGACAACATATTTGCTGCTTTTCGGTGCATTGCCTACTAAGGAACAGCTTGACGGCTTTATTAATGTTCTTACCGGCCTGCAGGAGCTTTCCGGAGCTTTTCTTCGTGATGTAGTAATGAAGGCCACAAGCCCTAATCTTAT
>JBJENU010000148.1:0-2437 GCA_051880355.1 Lachnospiraceae bacterium
TACAAGAATCTGGCAGATGATGTCAGCCATATGCATGAGCTTCAGGACAGACTTATTGCAGGCGTCAAGGAAATAGACGGCGTCAGGGTTAACGGCCCAAAAGATAAAACCATAAGGGCACCTCACATTGTCAGTGTAAGCTTTTCCGGTGTCAGAAGTGAAGTTCTTTTGCACGCACTGGAGGCAAGGGAAATCTATGTGTCTTCAGGCTCTGCATGTTCTTCTAACAAGCCGGCACTAAGCGGTACCCTGGTGGCAATCGGCCTTGATAAGAGTCTGATTGATTCTACAATAAGGTTCAGCCTGTGTGCCGAAAATACAACGCAGCAGATTGATTATACAATTGATGTTTTAAAAGAATTACTGCCACAGCTTCGAAAATTTGTAAGAAGGTAGGCAGCTTCGGAATAGGAGAAAAAATGTTTAAGGCTTTTTTGATTAAGTATGGTGAAATTGGTGTCAAGGGTAAGAACAGATACCTTTTTGAGGATGCACTGGTGAGCCAGATTGGATATTCACTAAAAAAAGTAGAGGGTGAGTTTGTTGTATCCAAGGAAAATGGACGTATCTATGTTCAGGCTAAGTCTGACTTTGATTATGATGAGGCTGTGGAAGCATTGCAGAAGGTTTTTGGCATTGTTGGAATCTGCCCTGTAGTGCAGATTGAGGACACAGGCTTTGAAGACCTTGCAAAAGCAGTTGTGGACTATGTTGATAACCAGTATCCTGACAAGAATTTTACTTTTAAGGTAATGGCAAGGCGTGCAAGAAAAGATTATCCAATGGATTCAATGGAAATTAACTGCGAAATAGGCGGAAGACTCCTTGATGCTTTTGAAAGTCAGGGAATGAAGGTTGATGTTAAGAATCCTGATGTATATATCCAGATTGAGGTAAGAAAGCTTATCCATATATATTCAATGGAAATTCCGGGACCCGGAGGTATGCCGGTGGGAACTAACGGTAAGGCTATGCTTCTTTTGTCAGGTGGTATTGACAGCCCTGTTGCCGGATATATGATTGCAAAGCGTGGCGTCAGGCTGGAGGCAACATATTTCCATGCACCGCCATACACAAGCGAGAGAGCCAAGCAGAAGGTAGTTGACCTTGCAAGGCTTGTGTCAGGGTATAGCGGACCAATCCAGCTTAATATAGTTAATTTTACAGATGTTCAGCTGTATATATATGAAACATGTCCTCATGATGAGCTGACAATCATTATGAAGAGGTATATGATGAAGATTGCACAGGAGCTGGGAGCAAAGTCAAATTGTCTTGCACTTGTTACAGGTGAGAGCCTCGGACAGGTTTCAAGCCAGACAATCCAGAGCCTGTATGTTATCAATGAAGTTGCCACAATGCCTATATTCAGGCCGGCAATTGGTATGGATAAGCAGGAGATTATTAATCTTGCAGAAAAAATCGGTACTTATGAGACTTCAATCCAGCCATTTGAAGATTGCTGCACAACCTTTGTGGCAAAGCATCCTGTTACAAAACCAACTTCTGAGCAAATCAGACGTTCAGAAGCAAAGCTGGGTGAAAAGATTGATGAGCTGGTAAGAATTGCAATTGATACAGTAGAAAAGGTTTATATTGATTAGTAGTGTATAGGAACAAGGCTAACGAACATTCGCATATCGTGTGGCATACGCCCCACTTTTATGCTCATATTCGTTGGTGCCCAAAGGTAATACTCCACTTTTATGCAAGCATAAGCGGAGTATTACCTTTTGACACTTTAATCCTAAAAAAAGAGCCTTGATTACTCAAGGCTCTCTAAGTCTTATAACTTAAACGATGTATGGTGAAAGCACGCTAAGGATTGCATCAACATCAGAATCAGCGTGGATGTTAAGGTCAATGTCCTTTGAAAGATCAAGTGAGAAGATACCCATAATTGACTTAGCATCAATTACATATCTGCCTGAAACAAGATCAAAATCAGCATCGAACTTAGAAATATCATTAACGAATGCTTTTACCTTATCAATTGTATTAAGACTAATCTTAACTGTCTTCATAATAATTACCTCCAAAATAAATGATTATGTAGCACTTTCTCGGCGCTCTAGTATAATATTATCCATTTATTTTGGATATGTCAATATACAAAGTGTACAATTTCTATAAAAAAGGTGTAAAAAATATGTTAAAATTTGCTTTTCACAATCTGGGCTGTAAGGTCAATTCATATGAGACGGATGCCATGGTACAGATGCTTGTGGCAGCCGGATTTACCCAGGTTGATTTTAAAGAGGACACTGCGGATATTTATATAGTTAATACATGCTCCGTTACCAATATAGCTGACAGAAAGTCACGCCAGATGCTTCACAAGGCCAAAGCCAAAAATCCTAAAGCAATAGTGGTTGCAACAGGATGTTATGTCCAGGCTCAGGGCAATTCAGGAAGCGAGTATGATGATGTGGTTGAT
>JBJENU010000149.1:0-2437 GCA_051880355.1 Lachnospiraceae bacterium
TGCAAATTTAGTACCGTTACCAGTTGCAACAGAGTGAAAACGTTGCCGCAAACAACCATTTTTTTCCGTGTAAATTTAATTGTTAAGGCACTTTTGCAACGGTCGGTACTTAATGAGCACGAGCATTGGCGATGTGCAAATTTAGTACCGTTACCAGTTGCAACAGAGTGAAAACGTTGCCGCAAACAATTAAATTTACACTATGTTATTTTCCACCCAAGTCCCAAAAAGGTCGGTCCACACGGCACATTCCGGCTGATATTTTGTACCATCCTTGGTGTTTGTCTCCTGTGTTCCAAGACCAAGCCCATGACTTCCGTTAGGGAATATGTGGACTTCAAAAGGAACTCCATTTTCCCGCAGGGCGCAGGCAAATCTTAATGTATTTTCCAGCGGCACTGATTTATCCTCGCAGGTGTGCCACAAAAATGTCTTTGGTGTATTTTTATTAACTCTGTTTTCCAGGCTTACGTAATCAATCAACTGCTCATACTGAGCACCAAGAAGCTTTTCAAAGGAGCCTCTGTGTGCGAACTGTCCTGATGTAAGCACCGGATAGCCAAGCAAAAGTCCATCAGGCCTAATGCTGTCGCTGTTCTGGCCCAGAACCTTGTAAAGGAATTGCTCCATAACAGGTTCATCATACATTGTGCCAAGACTTGCTGCCACATGACCGCCTGCCGAAAAGCCACAGGCAATTACTCTGTCAGGGCTGGCATCCCACTCATTTGCCTTTTTGCGGACATAATCAACTGTCCACGCAAGCTCATACAGGGCACACGGAAATTCATTAGGTGCCAGACTGTATCTTAAAATCACCGCATGATATCCTAACCTGTTCATCTGGATTGCAATGGCCTCCCCTTCTCTTGGGGAGTGATGACCATATCCGCCGCCTGGACAGATAATCACCACCGGCCTTTTTTTTGGATTCTGATATTCAGGGTAAGACTCAAGAACATAAGTCGTAATTGTTGCCGGAACAGCATTATGTTCAATTCCTAATTTGCCATAATCAATGGGTATGTTAATAGTTGTATGTAACATAAAATCTCCTTCTATATCCTATGAATAAATATGCCGCTCCTAAGCTTCGGCTCAAACCATGTTGACTTAGGCGGCATAAGCTTTCCTGCATCGGCAACTGCAAATAATTCCCCAATTGAGGTAGGATACATTGAAAATGCAAGCCGGCAATCGCCTGTGCATCTTTTTTCAAGCTCTCCGATTCCTCTGATTCCGCCCACAAAATCAATTCTCTTGTCAGTTTTAGGGTCACCGATTCCAAGAATCGGAGTAAGCAGGTTATCCTGCAAAATTGCCACATCAAGGCCGTCTACCGGGTCATCGGACATAATCTCCGGCTTTGCCGTAAGCTTGTACCACTGACTGCCCATAAGCATACCAAAAGTTCCTTTTTTATCAGGTTTTACCTGTACATCTGACTTTTCTACGATAAATTTTTTGCTTACCTGTGCAATGTACTCATCTTCGGTAAGACCATTCAAATCCTTGACAACTCTGTTATAATCCATAATCATAAGCTGCTCGTCCGGGAAAAGAACTGAAAGGAAGAAGTTAAATTCCTCTGTTCCATCATAGCCCGGATTTTCTTCACGGCGCTTAAATCCCACTTTAACGGCTGAAGCAGCTCTGTGGTGGCCGTCAGCAATATAAATTGAATCAATTGTTGCAAAAGCCGCCCTGATTGCTTCCACACTATTGGCGTCACCAATCTTCCAGACGCTGTGTCTTATTCCGTCAGCAGCTACAAAATCATATACGGCAGGTGCCATCTTAGCTTTGGCAACCTCTCCATTAATCACCTCATTAGCTCTGTATGCAAGGAAAATCGGGCCGGTCTGTGCGCTTAAGGTATCAACGTGACGGATTCTGTCTATCTCTTTGTCTGCCCTTGTGTTCTCATGTTTTTTGATAACATTGTTGGCATAATCATCAATTGAGCAGCATGCCACAAGTCCTGTCTGTGTGCGTCCGTCCATTGTAAGCTCATATACATAATAAGCCCTGTCTGTATCAGTGATAAATGTGCCGTCAGCAACCATTCCCTCAAAAAGCTCTTTTGCCTTGGCGTACACTCTGTCATCATATGTATCAACTTCAGGGCCAAACTGAGTTTCCGCACGGTCAATCTTAAGGAATGTAAGAGGCTCCTTTGCCACCTCTTCAGTTGCCTCCTGCCTGTTATATACATCATAAGGAAGTGCCGCAACTCTGTCTGCAACGCCATCCTGAGGTCTTACGCACTCAAACGGTCTAACTACTGCCATAAATTCTGTCTCCTTTTATATCTTAATGCAAACTATATAGTGTTATTGTAGCATATGGAGCATTTATTTTCAAGGAATATTAGCCTTAAAAAGAGTTTAAAAATAGCGTTTACGGCCTGACAAAAGCCATAAACGCTACTAATTAT
>JBJENU010000150.1:0-2434 GCA_051880355.1 Lachnospiraceae bacterium
AAGACCATTCTTGCGGGCAATTGTTGACAGGCAATCACCTGCAATGACTGTATAGTATGTCTTGGAAGCTGTTGTCTTAGTAACCTCTGCCAAAGCCTCCTCAACGCTTAAAATATTCCGGCTGGCTGCCTTTGTTGCTGAAATTGAAACGCTCTGGCAGAAATCCATGCTTGAAATTCCAAACTCATCATCATCATCTGCACTCTGGTTTCCTACAACAGAACTGCCGTTCTGTGACATCGCAACAAGCTCCTTATCACTTCCTGCAAACCCTGACTTACTCAGTTCCACTGAATAATCTGAAGAGTCTGTGCTTGCCACAATGGCTACCTGAAATTCATTCTTATCATCATAAGGATTCTTAACCTTCTCAATAAGCTCGAGAACCTCTTCCTTACTTGCCAATGTAACGGTAAAATCATTAATTCTTACTGTATATGCATCCTTGGCATCTAAATCAACTGTGTTAGAAGCCAGGGTATTGTACATAACCTCCTGCATATCTGCCACTGATGACCGTGTGCCGAAAGTTTTAGCTTCCTCCACAACCTCATAGTCCAGACTGGCATATATAACATCTTCACTATCAAGGCTTAACTGTTTTCTTGCATTGAAATATGCTTCCTTGGCATCTTCAGGCGAATTAACATATCCAAGCTCTTGTCCATCCATTATTACTTTATAGCAACCGACAGCATTGGTCTCATTCTTAATTGACATCGGAACATATAACAGGCATGCAAAACATGTAACTGAAACTGCCTTAACTGCCATTCGACGTATTCTGTCGTGGTACTTTGTTACTTTCTTCATTATTCCTCCAATACAAAATATTAAAAAAAACGTAATATTTTCGTAACAAATTTATATTATCACGTTTTTTTTTCTTTGTAAAGGGGAAAATTATGAACTTTTTGTTAATTTGTCTTCTTTCTTACCGAATATCCAAAGCTTCCCAGTTTATTTCCAAGCTGAAAATATTCTCCGTGAGAATATGCTACAAGCTCTGAATCATTCAGACAAAACTTTCCTTTTTCATCAATATATTTTTCATCCACAGTAACTCCCATTACCTTCGCAATGAACATATGATGACTTCCAAGCTCCAGAATCTGTTCCACTCTGCACTGTATATTGACGGGACTTTGTGCAATACCGCAGGCCTTAACCTGATCCATCTTAAGGGGAGTTAAATTCATCTCTTTAAATTTGTCAACGTCACGGCCTGATTTTACTCCGCAGTAATCAGTTGCATATACCAGCTCTTTTGTTACAAGATTTATTACAAATTCTTTTGTTTCTTTTATTATGTCGTAAGAATACCTTTCAGGGCGCACGGAAATTGATACCATTGCCGGATTAGTACATATCGTTCCTGCCCACGCCACTGTGATAATATTAGGTTTTTCATTTTCTCTGCCGCAGCTCACCATAACCGCAGGCAGGGGATATAACATATTGCCGGGTTTCCAAGTCTGTTTTGACATAGCAGCCTCCATATATAATTTATAATATGCCAAAAAATTATTAGGGTTAACAAAAGGCAGCCGGGATATTCCCAACTGCCTTAAAATAATGTTGTCTAAGCAATTCCTGATTAGAACATAAGATTGATAATATATGTAACAAATGCGTTAACTACTGCTACGCAGGCAATTATGTATGGAAGCATATTCTTCTTAACAACAAATGCGTTAACAGCTGAGATTGCATATACAGTGCCAAGTGTTGAAGCAAAAACTGCAACCCAGTTTGCAAGAGCACTAAAGAATGATGCAGGAATAGCATCAATAACAAATACAACCGGCGCAACAACACCTGTCATAACAATTGCAATTGCTGCAACCTGAAGACCCTGAATATAAGACATCTTGCCACCGCCAAGTACCTGTACAAGAAGCATATACATAGCTGCTGAAGCTGCTGCTACTGCAATAACTATCAACAATGAGCTGAGCAGTACAAGGAAGTAATTAGGCTTATTCGATGCTGCACTTATTGCACCGAAAAGATCTTCCCAGCTGCCTACGCTTGAACTTGAACCGCTATATGCCACCATGCTTGAAAACATATCAAACAGAGCCTTAACGATTGCAACAAGACCAATAATAATACCGGCTACAGGGAATGTTGCCTTCTGTGTAGAAGATACTGCTGTATCAGCAGGAGTCTTAACCAGACCAACAATTACCTTCCAGATTTCACCAAAAATTTTGGCTGCTGCGCTTGGCTGAGCAGGTGCTGCCGGTGCAACAGGTGTTACCGGAGTTACCGGTGTTACTGGTGTTACTGGTGTAGCTGCCTGACAATTACAAACTTCTCCGTCCTGTAACTGTCTTCCACATTTTGTACAAAATGCCATTTTAAAATCCTCCTAAAGATATATAATTTTTAAAAAACATCTTATCTTATATCATAGCACATATTAAAAATT
>JBJENU010000151.1:0-2427 GCA_051880355.1 Lachnospiraceae bacterium
GCTTACTGTACCGGTAAAATATCTGTCAACAACATCCTTGCTTATACCAATTGCCTCAAAAATCTTAGAGCCCTGATAAGACTGGATTGTAGAAATACCCATTTTAGAAGCAATTTTTACAATGCCGCTAATTACCGACTTATTGTAGTCGTCCACTGCTGCATAGTAATCCTTATCAAGCATATTCATCTCGATAAGCTCCTTAACACTTTCTTGTGCCAGATATGGGTTGATGGCACTTGCGCCATAGCCCAGAAGAGTTGCAAAATGATGTACTTCTCTTGGCTCACCGCTTTCAAGAATAAGAGATACGCTGGTTCTCTTTTTAGTCCTTACAAGATGCTGCTGCAATGCAGACACTGCAAGAAGTGACGGGATTGCAACCCTGTTCTCATCCATACCTCTGTCAGAAAGAATAAGAATATTGGCACCTTCCCTGTGAACTCTGTCTGCTTCCACAAAAAGCTTATCAATAGCCTTCTCAAGAGATGTTCCCTTGTAGTAAAGCATGGAAATAACCGCAACCTTAAAATTAGGATGATTCATATTCTTAATCTTCATCAGGTCAGTATTGGTAAGAATCGGATTATTAATTCTTAACATTTCACAGTTTTTGGCACTTTCTTCAAGGATATTACCTGCCTGGCCAAGGAAAATAGTTGTTGATGTTACAACCTCCTCACGAATGGCATCTATAGGCGGATTAGTAACCTGTGCGAACAACTGTTTAAAGTAATTAAACAATGGCTGATGGTTATTGGAAAGTACCGCAAGCGGGGTATCAATTCCCATTGCGCCAATTCCCTCTGAGCCTGTTGTTGCCATTGGAAGAATTGATGTTTTCAATTCCTCAAAGGTATAACCAAAGGCCTTCTGGAGTCTTGCTCTTTCTTCCTTAGAGTACTCCTCCACCTTCATGTTAGGAATTTTTAAATCCTTAAGATGGACCAGATGTCCGTCCAGCCACTCACCATAAGGCTGACGGTTAGCATAATATGTCTTTAACTCATTATCATCAATAAGTTTTCCTGCTACTGTATCAACGAGAAGCATTCTTCCCGGACGAAGACGCTCTTTTACCTTTATATTCTCCGGCTCAATATCAAGAACACCAACTTCTGATGAAAGTACAAGATAATCATCATTAGTAATATAATAACGGGACGGACGAAGACCATTTCTGTCAAGTACGGCTCCCATCAAATCGCCGTCTGAAAAAAGGATTGATGCGGGACCATCCCAAGGCTCCATCATTGTTGAGTAATACTGGTAAAAGTCTTTCTTTTCCTGACTCATGCTCTTATCGTTAAGCCATGGTTCAGGAATTGTTATCATAACCGCAAGCGGAAGAGGCATTCCGCTCATAACAAGGAATTCCAGAGTATTATCCAGTCTTGCAGAGTCAGAACCGTTAGGATTAACTACAGGAATGATTTTTGACATATCCTCTCTTAAGTAGTCTGACACCATTGTTTCTTCCCTTGCCAGCATCCTGTCGCAGTTACCCTTTATTGTATTAATTTCACCATTATGAACAATGAATCTGTTAGGATGTGCTCTCTCCCAGCTTGGCGTTGTATTGGTGCTGAAACGCGAATGTACGGTTGCAATTGCTGATTCATAATCTTCATCCTGTAAATCATCAAAGAACATACGAAGCTGGCCTACAAGGAACATACCCTTATATACAATAGTTCTGCTTGAAAGTGAAACTACATAGGTTGTTTCTTCGCAGGTCTGCTCAAATACTCTTCTCGCAACATAGAGCTTTCTGTCAAAATCAAGACCTTTGTTAACATTTTCCGGGCGCTTTACAAAGCCCTGCATAATGCAAGGCATACAGTCAACTGCCATTTTGCCAAGTATATCAGGCTTTGTCGGAACTGTTCTCCAGCCTAAAAACTCAAGGCCTTCTTTTTCAACGATGATTTCAAACATTTTCTTTGCCTGATTACGCTTCAGTTCATCCTGAGGGAAGAAAAACATGCCCACGCCGTAATCTCTCTCATCACCAAGCTTGATGTTGCAGGACTTTGCAGCTTTTTTAAAAAACTTATGTGATATCTGAAGCATAATACCTACGCCGTCACCAGTTTTTCCTTCTGCATCCTTACCGGCCCTGTGCTCCAGGTTTTCTACGATTTTAAGTGCATCTGAAACTGTTTTGTGTGTTTTGATACCTTTGATACTTACTATGGCACCGATACCACAGTTATCATGCTCAAAGCTTGCATCATACAATCCATTTACATTCTGTTCATTGTTCATAGTGCAAATATTCCTTTCGTAAATCTTGTTTCTAAGAAAAATATACACTTGTGTAATTTTTTTGTAAATAGGAATTTTTGTGAATTGTCAGATAATTAGACTATTCTGTATTATACGCCTTAATTGTCAGATAATTATAGCATATTACCGTCTTATTTT
>JBJENU010000152.1:0-10821 GCA_051880355.1 Lachnospiraceae bacterium
CATAATTACCTCTTTCTCCGGCAATCCGGGTGCCGGTCCCTTGCATAATCTTTTTCCTACTGTAAAAGGTGGCAGCCAAGCCACCACCTTCCATAAAAACAATTCACTAATGATACTGATACACAATATCCATAAGTACGGTTTCTTCTGCCACCATCTTTGCCTGCTCACGCAGTTTCCACATTTCTATGGTGGAACCGTGATTTACAAGCGGATGCTTTCTCATATGCTGACTAATCATTACATCCAACATTCATAAGCTTCCTCATTGACCTTATGCGCTGTCCGATTAACACATCCAAGTCTTGTAAGTGTACGAAATCTTCCTTTATGATTTTCCTTCATATAGGATAACCACAGTAGTCCGTACTTTCCCACTGCCGATAATTCCATATCAGCAGGGAAAGTCAGTAACGGATACAAAATACCATCCTTTTCTACATAGGGAATATCCATCTTTCCCATAAAAAGTCGCCTCCTCTCTCAAAATATTTGCCTAACGATAGCAACGGAACTCATAGAACTCTACGCTGTTGCCCTGATAAACTCCAGCACACTCAATGTAAAAATACGGTTCTACTTCCAATACCATCATTCCGGCTATGTAATCTGCAATCTCTTCCTCGCTGCAAAGCCTTTCTCCACTAATAGTAGAAGCAAGGTTTAAATTCGTTTCCACAAATACAGAATAATAACCGCAACCATCATAAGGATAATACTCCTCGTATTCTTCCTGTGTAATCTTTCCCTCTGCAAGCAATCTGTCCAGATTTTCGGGAAGCGTTATCATTCCTGCCGCTTTACACTTCTCCACCGCAAGCCTTGCCACACGGTCTGCATCATATCCCACATACTCTGCCTGCGGTATGTTGAAGGTAATCTCAAACACCGGACTTCCGTCAGCAGGATTTCCTCTGTCATCTGTAGCAGGTGGCGTTTCATCTTCCGTTGCAGGAACTTCCGTGGATGTAGCCGGTGGTGTCTGCTCCGGTGTGGTTGGTTGTTGTTCCTCAGGTGATGTGGCAGTCTCAGTAGTAACTGTTTCCGGCTCGCTTGGTACCTCTGTTGTTAGTGGCTCCGCATCAGCTTCCGTTGTAGTCATATCTGCTGTCGGTTCTTCCGTATTTGAAGCTTCCACATTAGAACTATCTCCACTCTGCTCCTCAATCTCAGATGTTTCCGTCTGCTCAGTCCCCACAGATGTATCAGAATCATCTACTGCTACAACATCATCTGAAACAACCACGCTCTCTGTATTATCTTCTGGAATACCACCAGAACATCCCAAAACCATCAAAACACTCCATAGCATAAACAATAACCATACTTTCTTTAACATAGAGATCGCTCCCTTCTACTGTGGTACTGCTGCTTTTGCAAAAATCAGAAAGACCCTTGCCACCAGCACAAATAACAACAAAAACAACTTTGCTCCATAAAGAACTGCCTTTAATACAAAAAGCACACTCTTCAAAAAAAACTTCACTATTGCAATCAAAATGTTTCCTAATCCCATACAGGACCTCCTTTTCGGGCATTTCCCTTACAAGTGACCAAACTTAAGGAAATGCCATCACTACTTATTCCAATGCAGCCACGCATCGGAAGGGTAAAAAAATACACCATCCTAAACTAACTTCTTATCGAAGTCTAAGCTTAAGATGGTGTAGTCCACACCCACTCTAGGTTTCATATTCAGTTTTTTTGGTGCCTTTCTCCACCAATTTTACCGTAACTGATTAAAAAGATAAATTTGGACTAACCTCTGAAACGCCCTATTTATAAGGCTTTCTTAAGCTTGTCACTATTATATCTCAATCCCCGTTTTCCCACTTGGAAACTGCCCTGTCAGACACTCCCAGCATATCTGCCAGCTTTGACTGGGTAAGGGACTTTTCCTTGCGGCAGTTCGCTATAAATTTTCCGATTTTCTCCTGATCCATCACTTAACCTCCACCAATTATTAAACCTGTAATCGCACCAATTATAGCCGACAATCCGATTATAAGAACGGGATGCTTTTTCTTAAACACCAGCACAAGGGACAAAATAAATATTCCTGCTGATATGCAAAGTCCAATGATCTCTGTTTCAGCCCCAAAGGTTGTCCTTCCGACGGATATTATTGTGGCACCTATCAGTCCCACCACAGCCGGCTTAAGTCCTCCCATGGCACCAACCACCAGATGATTTTTACTGAATTTCTCATAGCACTTTGCAACAGTAAGGATTATAAGAAATGACGGCAGTACAACGCCTAAGGTAGCACAAATAGCTCCAAAAAAGCCCGCTGTTTCCATTCCCACATAGGTGGAGATGTTAACTGCAAAGGGCCCCGGTGTGCTCTCACTTACAGCCACAAAATTAATTAAATCCGTCTCACTTATCCAGCCTGCACCAATAACTTCAGACTGAATCAGCGGAAGCATGGCATAGCCACCGCCAAAGGTAAAAAGACCGATTTTAAAAAATGTCCAGAACAGCTCAAGAAGAATCATTTTACAGACCTCCTTCTCACAATCTCATAGACAAATATGCCCAGCAAAGCACAGCCTGCAATTACAAAAATCACATTCACCCGGGTAAATGTCACTGCAACAAAGGCCATCGCAGCTATTGCGTAAGCACTCCACTGCCTTGGGCACTGCTTATACATTGACCAGAAGGCATTGACAATCAAAGCCAGCACGCCGGCTCTTATTCCCCGGAAGGCATATTGAACTACCTTGAATTCCCAGAAAACGTCAAGGACAAGTGAAATTGCAATAATTATAAAAAACGATGGCAGCACAACACCCAGTGTGGATAAAAAGGCTCCCCAAAAGCCTTTAAGCTTAAAGCCAACAAAGGTGGCTGCATTAATTGCAATGGGGCCCGGTGTTGACTCTGCAATGGCAACAATATCCAGAATATCCTTTTCCTCAATCCATTTTTTGTTCTCAACCAGTTCCCTCTTAATCAGCGGAATCATGGCATAACCGCCGCCAAAGGTAAACGCTCCTATTTTTAAAAATGTCAGAAACAACGAAAACATACTGATTCCTCTTACATAAAAAGGACCTCTGCGCTACACAAAGGTCCTCAATGCTACTTTTTCTTTCTAAAACGTGCGAAGAAACCTTTCTTTTTAGGTGCTTCTTCAACCTTCTTACCGCCCCTGACTGAACGGATACCTGTTATGTAGATGCCGCTGACTTCAGCCTTGACCTCCGCCTTAACAGGAATTGTCTCGAATACCTTGGCATCAGCAATCAAAGTCATAACCTTAGGACCAACCTTAGCCTTAACGATTGGAAGCTTGGTACGTCTCATAAGCTTCGGTGCCTGGTCCATAACAACCTTAGGCAGATTAGCCTCACTCATCTTCATCTTTTTCTTGTCTATAACAAGCATGGAAATAACCTGCTTTGCAGCATCAATCTGTGCCTGCTGTTCATCCTGTTTCTTCTTAAGCTTCCTGCCAAAAATATAAAGTGCGATAAGTAAACCAACCAATACCGCTAAAATAACCAAAAGTACTATTGCCCAAGCCGGCATGTTTTTATTCCTCCTAAATTAAATTCACGCAGATAAGTATATCATACTTTTACAACGTTTGCAACTTTTTTAAATTGTTCTCATACATATCCTGAATAATGTTCCTGGTATAGTTGCCGATTGCTTTTCTGTCTTCCTTTGAAAGCTGTGCCAAGTCAATTGGCTCGCCAAACTCAATAATGGTTTTGGTCTTCTTAATCCAAGGAAAATGGTTCTCAAAAATCTCCTCATTATTACAGCACACCATAGGCACGATTTTGCAGCCTGTTTTCTCTGCAATTTTAAAGCTGCCTTCCTTAAAGTCCAAAAGGCCCTCTCCCTTGTTCCTTGTGCCTTCAGGAAAAATTACAATTGAAACCTGTTCATTTTTCACATAGTCAATTGCCTGAAGGATAGTCTTAAGACCCTCCTTAATATTGTCCCTGTCAAGAAACAGACAATAAAGGTGCTTCATCCATGTCCTTATAACAGGAATTTTCAACATTTCCTTCTTGGCGATGTAGCCTGTATTCCGCTTCATAAGCGGATAACTTATAACCACATCAAAATAACTTCTGTGATTGCCAATGAACAAAACAGGCTCATCCTCAGGCACATTTTCCATACCGATAATAGTTGTTTTAGTCCCTGAAAGGAAAATTATAACCCTGAAAGCCCACTGGACTATCCTCAAACTGCTTTTTCTCTTGGCAGGCATACTGATTTTGCCCACAATCCATTCTATAAAAAACAATGGAATTGAAAATATACTAAATATCAGTAAAAATATCCCTACTAATAAAATTCTAATCACAATAACCCTCCGGATGTAATTTTTACATACGGTGTTATTGTATCATTTTTCCCAGATTTCTTCAAGGCATTTTTCACTATTATGTATTTGGGCTGAAAGTTTTGCCCCCACATACCTTAAATGCCAGGGTTCAAACTCATACCCTGTGATTTTTTCCTTGCCCCTTGGATATCTGATTATAAGTCCGTAGATATAGGAATTCTGTAAAATCCATCTGTAGCATTTGGTTTCCGCAAAGCTTTCATCAAGCTGGTAATCATTTTCGATACAGCCAATGTCAATTGCCAGCCCCGACTGGTGTTCGCTTTTTCCCGGAAGTGCCACATATTTTAATGCGTGGTCCAGACCGTTTTTTAAGGCACTGCGGATAAATATGTTTTCCTGGGTCTTATATGACCGGTAGGCCGAAACTCCTTTTATGTATATACCGTCCATTTTAGCTTCCCTGACCATACGCTCAACGGCTTTTGCCGCCTGCCAGACCATACAGGTTTTTGAAAATTCAACAGGCTGCACAAAAGGAATTTTTACCGGAATCAGCTGTTCAGGCACAAAATCCTGCGGCAGGGGATTTTCCTTGTTAATTAACATTACTTCACCATTTTATTATTTTTTAATATTTATATGGCATTTTTGAAAAGTTAGTGCTATAATGTAAAAAATTTCTAAAATTAAGGAGAAATATCGTGAGCAGAAATTTAACACTACTTACCGACCTTTATGAACTTACGATGATGCAGGGCTATTTTATGTCAGGCAACACCGAGCGCGTTGTGTTCGACGCATTTCACCGCAAAAATCCATGTGGCAGTGCTTATGCCATCTCATGCGGTCTTGAACAGGTAATTGAATATGTTAAAAACTTGAATTTTACATATGAGGATATTGAATATCTCCGCGAAACTCACCTTTTTAACGAGGATTTCCTTAGTTACTTGAGCCATTTCCACTTCTCAGGGGACATCTACGGTATTCCTGAAGGAACTGTAATTTTCCCAAGGGAACCAATCATAAAAGTTATTGCCCCTATTATGGAGGCTCAGCTTGTGGAAACAGCCATACTTACAATCATCAATCACCAGAGCCTCATTGCTACCAAGGCTGCACGTGTTGTTCTGGCTGCCAAGGGTGACGGTATTATGGAATTCGGTCTGCGCCGTGCCCAGGGACCTGATGCGGGTATCTATGGTGCAAGAGCTGCCGTTATTGCCGGCTGTGTAGGTACAAGCAATGTACTTGCCGGTCAGATGTTTGACATTCCAATCAAGGGAACCCACGCCCACAGCTGGATTATGAGTTTTCCTGACGAATACACTGCATTTAAGACATACGCTGATTTGTACCCACAGGCATGTATTCTTCTTGTTGATACTTATGACACGCTCCGCAGCGGTGTTCCTAACGCAATCCGTGTATTTACTGAGATGAGGCAAGCTGGAATCCCTCTTAAGGGCTACGGCATCCGCCTTGACAGCGGCGACCTTGCATACCTTTCTAAAAAGGCCCGCAAGATGCTTGATGATGCCGGTTTTACCGATGCCATTATCTCTGCTTCAAGTGATTTGGACGAATATCTTATCGATTCCCTCAAAACACAGGGTGCTGCAATTTCTTCATGGGGTGTCGGCACTAACCTTATCACTTCCAAGGATTGCCCTGCATTTGGCGGCGTATATAAGCTTGCCGGTGTTTTTGACGAGAACACAGGTGAGTGTATTCCTAAGATTAAGCTTTCAGAAAATACTGAGAAGATTACCAACCCCGGTAACAAGACAGTTTACAGAATTTATGATACCAACGGCAAGATTAAGGCTGATTTAATTGCATTCGCTGATGAAAAGTATTCCGAAGATGAGCCTCTGCTCCTCTTCGACCCGGTTGAGACATGGAAAAGAACCCATCTTGAGCCTGGTGAATACACAATTCGTGAAATTCTTGTTCCTGTGTTTAAAAACGGTATCTGCGTATATGATTCTCCAAAGGTTATGGAAATCCGCGATTACTGCAAGCAGGAGCTTGATACTCTCTGGGATGAGAGCAAGCGTCTTATGAATCCACAGCAGATTCATGTTGACTTGTCTCAAAAGCTCTATGACGTTAAGAAGGGCTTACTTGACAACTACGACAGAAGGTCGTAAAAAAGAAAATCTCCGGGCAATATGTAGAAACACAGTTGCCCGGATTTTTTATATTTTATTCAATTCTTCTACTCTTCTTCAGGTGCATTCTTATAGGCTTCTATAATCTTATCCTGAAGTTCATTCCTTGTGTCAGTATTAAGCGGATGTGCAATGTCACGATATTCTCCATCACTGCTTCTTCTGCTTGGCATTGCGATAAAAAGACCTCTCTCCCCATCGATAATCTTAATATCGTGAACCACAAATGCATTATCAATTGTTATTGAAGCAATTGCCAGCATCTTTCCCTTGCCATCAACTTTTTTAACACGGATATCTGTAATGTTCATGTAAAAACCCCAACCTCCTTTTATCTACTCCATATAAGGCGAATTCTTCTCATTGACAATTCTGATTCCTTCATCTCCAACGTAGCGTGAATTAGCCTTGATTGTGTTGCCGCTCTCAACGATACAGTTCTCAATGTATGTATTGTCTCCGATATATACACCATTAAGAATAATAGAATTCTTAATAACTGTTCCATTGCCTATATACACCTTGTTAAAAAGCACTGAATGCTCAACTGTTCCGTTGATGATACATCCGTTGGAAACAAGACTGTTGCGCACATTGGCACCAAAGTTGTACTTAGCCGGAGGCAAATCATCTACCTTGGTATACACATCAGGATACTGCTTGAAGAAGTAATCCCGTACATCCTGCTTGAGGAAGTCCATATTGGTATCAAAGTATGCCTGGACTGTTGAGATATTACTCCAGTATGTATCAAGCTTATAACCATAAATTCTCTTAAGTGACTTATAACGTACAAGGATGTCTCTTACGAAATCATATCTGTCTTCCTCTGCTGCCTTCTCAATTAATTCAATAAGAAGTCTCCTTCTTATTACATATACACCCGTTGATGCAAGTGACAGGTCTGTCTCGATTGGCTTCTCATCAAATTCATGAATCCTGCCTTCATCATCCATACTTACGAGACCAAATCTCTTAACAGATTCTTTATCATCTATCTTCTTAACTACTACAGTGATATCAGCCTTCTTCTCAATGTGGTACTCAAGCACCTTGTTGTAATCAAGCTTGTAAACACCATCGCCGGAAGCGATAACAACATATGGTTCATGGCTTGACTTGAGGAAGTCAAGGTTCTGGTAAATGGAATCTGCCGTTCCTCTGTACCAGTAATTGCCATCTGCTGTTGTAGTAGGTGTAAGTAAATAAAGACCACCCTGTTTTCTACCAAAATCCCACCACTTTGATGAGTTGAGATGTTCATTCAAAGAACGTGCATTATACTGAGTAATTACCGCAACCTTCTGAATATGAGAATTTGACATATTGCTGAGTGCAAAGTCAATTGCGCGATAACTTCCTGCCATAGGCATTGCAGCAATGGCTCTCTTGTTAGAAAGTTCTTTCATCATCTTGTTGTTGCCGCCTGCCAAAATAATTCCGATAGCTCTCATTATTCTTCACCTGCCTTAATAATAGAGCCTCCGCTAGAAAGAACTCCATTTGGATAATCATTTGCCTCAGTTACACCTGAAATAGCCGTATTCTTACCGACCTTAACATTAGAAGGAATCACAGAATTCTCTCCTATTGTTACAAGTCCGGAATTGTAAATCTTAGGTTTCCACTGGTTAGGAACATCTTCACCCACACCAAGTTCAACATTATCGCCAATAACAACATCATCAGCAATAATAGCTTTGTTGATTACTGTATTCTTGCCCACAACCGTTCCTGACATAATAATTGAATCACGTACAACGGCACCCTCGCCGATTGTTACGCCGGAGCCGATTACAGAGCTGTATACCTTGCCGTAAATTTCAGTTCCTTCACCGATAATGCTCTTCTCAATGAAAGCATTCTCTGAAATATACTGTGGTGGAAGAGAATCTGTCTTGGTGTAAATCTTCCAAAATTCTTCGTACAAATTAAAAACAGGAATAATATCAATAAGCTCCATATTAGCTTCCCAATATGAGCTGAGTGTACCTACATCCTTCCAGTAGCCATTGTACTCGAAAGCAAACAGCCTCTTGTTGTTCTCGAAGCAGTATGGAATAACGTGCTTACCAAAGTCACATTCCGGCTGGTTCTTAAGCTTAATCAAAGCCTCCTTAAGCACCTTCCAGCTAAAAATGTAAATACCCATGGAAGCAAGGTTGCTTCTTGGATGTTCAGGCTTTTCTTCAAATTCTGTGATGCGGTTGTCGTCATCTGTTATAACGATACCGAATCTGCTTGCCTCCTCAATAGGCACCGGCATTGCAGCAATTGTAATATCTGCATTGTTGGCCTTGTGGTAGTCAAGCATAATCTTGTAGTCCATCTTGTAAATATGGTCACCTGATAAAATCAAAACATATTCAGGATTGTAAGAATCCATATACTCAAGATTCTGGTAAATGGCATTAGCCGTACCTGTGTACCATTCACTGTTGGTACTCTTCTCGTAAGGCGGAAGTACCGTTACGCCGCCAACATTACGGTCCAAATCCCATGGAATACCAATTCCGATATGTGCGTTAAGACGAAGCGGCTGATACTGTGTAAGTACGCCCACTGTGTCTATTCCGGAGTTAATACAGTTACTTAAAGGAAAATCAATAATTCGATACTTTCCGCCAAAAGCAACCGCAGGTTTAGCCACCTTGGATGTGAGAACACCAAGTCTGCTTCCCTGTCCGCCTGCCAATAACATGGCAATCATCTCTTTTCTTATCATGCTATCACCTCTTGCTGTTTCATTTTCCTGTTTTAAGATGTTAAAATTATATCATAACGCAAAACAAATTAAAAGTATTTTTACAAAATTTTTCATAATTTTTAGCTATTTTTGTAAAATTTTACCAAAAATTCTGACTATTTTTGACATATTAAAATTTAATTGAAGCTAAAAAATATTAATATAGCAAAAAATTAATTGAATTTTGCCCGATATATGTCTATAATGTTAAGCGTAAACATATATTTACATACGAAAGGTTAATTATCTTATGAATATTATAGATTTTAATAAACCGATTCACGTTCACTTTATCGGAATCGGCGGCATCAGTATGAGTGGACTTGCGCGCATTTTACTTGACCGCAATTTCACAGTGTCCGGTTCAGACGCCAATGAATCTGAGCTTACAAGACAGCTTGAAAAAGAAGGTTGTACTCTTTTTTATGAGCAGACTTCCAAAAATATTACACCTGATATTGATTTAGTTGTATATACTGCTGCAATGAAGGATGACAATGAAGAGATGGTTGCAGCCAGACAGTCAGGTGTCAGAATGGTGACAAGAGCCCAGCTTCTTGGTGAAATTATGGGCAACTATCCTATTGCGATTAATGTGGCAGGTACCCATGGCAAAACAACAACTACCTCAATGCTGTCACATATTCTTCTGGCGGCAGACAAGGACCCGACCATCAGCGTTGGTGGAATTCTTGAATCCATTGGCGGCAATGTAAAAATCGGCAGTTCTGACTACTTTATTACGGAGGCCTGCGAATATACCAACAGTTTTCTGTCCTTCAAGCCGACCCTTGACATTATTCTCAATGTCTGTGAAGACCATCTGGACTTTTTTAAGGATATTGATGATATACGCAACTCCTTCCGCCGTTTTACTGAGCTTTTGCCTGACAACGGCACTCTGGTAATTAATTCGGATATTGACAATTACCAATATTTTTACAGCAACAGTCAGTGCCGCGTAATTACATTTGGTTCTGACCCTGCCAGAAGTAATTTCAGTGCGGCAGATATTTCCTATGACGAGCTGGGATGCTGTACTTATACCCTTCTTATTGACGGCAGTGACAATGGTACAGTCCGTCTTAGTGTTCCTGGGCTTCATAACGTGTACAATTCCCTGGCAGCCATTGCTGCAGCCACAAGTCTTGGTATTTCCCTTGAGGAATGTGCCAAAGGACTTTTGGAATTTGGCGGAACCAAGCGCCGGTTTGAGTACAAGGGCCGGTTTAACGGTGTCACGGTTATAGATGACTATGCTCATCACCCTGATGAAATCAATGCCACATTAAGCAGTGCCGCCCACTATCCTCACAAAAAGGTATGGTGCGTCTTCCAGCCCCACACATACTCAAGGACCAAGTTGCTTTTCCATGAATTTGGCAAAGCACTGTCCCACGCAGACGCAGTAATTCTGGCTGACATTTATGCTGCAAGGGAGACTGACACCCTTGGAATTTCATCAAAGGACCTTGTCGATGAGATAAAAAAATACGGCACCGAATGTTACTATTTTCCGTCTTTTGATGAGATTAAAAAATTTTTACTAAAAAATTGTTTCAACGGCGACTTGTTGATAACTATGG
>JBJENU010000153.1:0-2413 GCA_051880355.1 Lachnospiraceae bacterium
ATCCAGCTGAGCTACTGGGACGTATGAATAAATATGTGGTTTTTATGCGTTCCTCAAAGTTAAATGGATACGAACGACCTACCGCTTAGGAGGCGCTTGTTATATCCGTTTAACTATGAGAACCAATGCCATGCCTTGAAGCTTTCAGCGCTTCGGTATGGACAACGTAAATTCATTCTATCACAAATAAACTTCCACGTCAACTCTTAGAATATAACCTCACCGTGAAGCCATATGGCACCTTTGAAACGCCGCCCAACGGCCGGCTCACCAATGACATTTTTCGTATTAACAGCAACCTTAATAAGCAAATCATTACAATCCAAAAGCATCACATAAACTTCCTGCCCGGTGTACTCATTGTCTTGTATTTCCACAGACATAATCTCTCCAATGACAGAATACATCTCACATTCCACCCCTGTTGGCATAAAAGTAGAATCCACAATTGTAAAAATATCTTCCTTTGCCACTCTTCTTGAAATCTGAGTATACGTATCCAGTTCATCAATAGTCAGGCTTTCAATAGCCCGTTCATCCCCCTCTTTTGCAGCAGCAATAAGCATATCCCGGCTCCTTTTTGAATCAGAATACGCCTTCATCTGCTTTTTACTTTTTGTAACCGGCAAAAGTATCATTCCCGTATCTGCAAGACCTGCCAGCGAAATACCCTTTACTCTTACGGTATTTTGCATATTCAGGGATAATCAGTTATCTCTGGCATTTCTAAGATAATCATAGCAGTTTACAAGATGAAAAATAAGAGAAACACCCTGCTTTATACAATCACAGCAAACCGCATAGGTCTCCGTGAGACAATGCCTCTCAATGTCCACATCCATAGTTTGTTCATAGGGTTCACCTGCCACATAAGGAACACTGCAATATATATTACTTTTTTTATACATACTGTAAACAGCCAGATCCTTTGAAACAGGCAACGATGCAAAACCTCTCTCCAAGCTGGTACTATAGTCTTTCAAATTAGCCGGCAACAGTGAATTTTCCCGCTGAATCAATTCCTCCAGGGCATCCTGTGAATATTCACTAAACCCAACTGAACTCACATATAAATGCATAACTACCTCAATTTAGTCAACAGTGTCAATAATAAACACCGTCAAAACCTTCATTAAATCCTTATAAATATTGTCCTCGTACTTACTTCCGTCACTTTTAGTGAGCATCTTAAGAACAGGCCTGTCACTGATAGAATTCTGCCTGAACACAACACCCATCTCATTATCACTTGTAACAACCTTCATTCCAACCGGATACATAGCCACAGAAGCCAGAACCTTGGCGGTAATAGCCGAATCAAAAAGTATTCCGGCATAGGCCTTTAAGTACTCTATGGCTTCATACACCTTCATTTTTACGCCACCGACACCACTGATAAGGGAATCAAAGGCATCACAGATTGCAACCAGCTTAACCTCCGGACGCAGTCTGTCCGTCGTCTGCTGAAAAGGATATCCGCTGCCATTCTCACGCTCGTGATGAAGCAGAATTATCTCTTTTACAATATCCGGAATCCACGACTCAGCCTGAGCCGCACTATATCCGTAAATAGTATGCTTTTTGTACTCAAGGGCATCATTTCCGCCCATATGTTCAATATCCACATCCATGTATGGAACAGTCACATATCTTAGGCCGATATCATGCAAAATAGCGCCCAGTGATACATTACGAACCTGCTGCTGGCTCATTTTCAACCGCAATGCCATAATAGTTGCAAGAGAACACACATTTATACAATGTGAATACATATCCGTACTAATCTTACGGATTTCTGTTACCTCCCTCAAAACCTGAGGATTTTCAATAACAGATGTCACAATTTTCTCAGCTTCCTCACCAATTGCAGCGAGTTCACCGGTCTGCTTGTAAATGTGTCTTTCAAAAACTTTTCTTACAATCTCCTTGGATTGCTCCTGTGTTTCCTCAATTGTAAAATGTTTTTTCTGACTGAAGGAATCATCCCGTACAAGAACAGACGTAACGCCCAGTTCTTTGATTCTTTCAATCAAACCTGCATCCAACACAACATCCGAATGAACAAGCACCACATCCGTAGATGACACTATTGGCACGCCCAGGATCTCCCCACCCCTTAAATCGCTTACCAAAATATCTTTCATTCGTTTCTCCTTCGACGTCAATCTTTCGTTACACCCATTTTTCTGACGCCTAAAAATTATCTGATTTCAGTCATTCCACCCATATAAGGTCTTAATGCCTCAGGAATTGCAACGCTTCCGTCTTCTCTTAAATTATTTTCAAGGAAAGCAATAAGCATTCTTGGAGGGGCAACAACTGTATTATTGAGTGTGTGGGCAAAATACTTGCCATCCGCACCATTAACCCTAATCTTAAGTCTTCTTGCCTGAGCATCACCTAAGTTAGAGCA
>JBJENU010000154.1:0-10760 GCA_051880355.1 Lachnospiraceae bacterium
GAAAGATGTATCCTTTCCAATGTACAATGATGTGGCATCACGGCAAAATATGAGCAGAGGCTTGAACTGGTTGCATCGCACTCCCGCTTCGACCAGTATGGAATTGGCATCGCCAAGTTCATAACAAAAGCCCCTTGTAAGACCACTCTTGCCTGTCTTTAATACATTACTTATACCTTTTATATTAATATTAGTTGATGAATAGCATTCAATACTGTTTCCAAAGCAGTCTTTGTAAATTCCAATATAGTCGTTAATTTCTATGGGCTGATGCTTTGTCGCGAAATATGTTTTTTCTTTTTCATAGCCACAGTCTTTAATCACCTTTATTGTCACCGGCGAAATGGAAACTGTAGGTACAATAATAACATTTTCCTGCGGATTGCAACCTTTCAAAAGCTCTGCGTCTTCCTCGTAATTGTCTGTGAATGTGATTTTATCATATTCTGCAATTCCGAACTTTTCTGCTGTCGCATCAATTAACGCCTCATCACCGTTGCAGAAGACAAATCTTCTGTCACCTGCCTTTTTAAGAGCACGCTTCATGGTATAATTGATAGCCAGTGCTTCAGCCTTTTTATGTATTGCCTCAAAATATTTTTCGCGAATTTCCATAAGGCGTTCATCATCATCCAATGCGGATTTTACCACCTCGCACATATATTCAAGATATTCGTCATCAACCTCAGTAAACCTCCTTGGACCTTTGGTTGCATCCACAAAGAGAACTTCAGGGCTTACAACTACCTTACAATCCAATTTGGAAATTAACTGCATTGTGCACTTGTCAAACATGGCATTCAAATCCATAATTGCTTTAGTGTAGGGCAATACCATATAATCGCCGTCATCAACAAAGCGTCCTAAGGCATAATGGTTACACTGGAGCACAACCTTACAACTACTGTGTTTTTCCTTAAACCAGTCAGCCAGAAGCCCCATCATACTCTCAATTTCTTCGGCAGTAAAATGGGTAGAATTTATTGCCCTCTCTGCAACTATTTTGCCGCAGCCTGCCTCTATTGCCTTCTTAAAGGCATTGGTACGCACCGGACCTGTAAGACTTTCATCAGAAATCACATACCTGGTATTATCGCTTAAAGTATATTCGTGTATGTTTTTTCTGGCTTCAAGTATATCAATTATAATACACTCTACGTCATCAGGAATTTCAATGTCTTTTCCCAGCTCAATATCAACAGTATCCATCTCTGAAGCTGTTACGCAGCTTACCTCTGACGCCCTGACCTTTTTGCTTCTGGCATTATTCACAAGAAAGCAAAATGGTGAAACATCTGTAACGCCTCCAACCCACTGAAGATCATATGCGTTTCCGTATTTAGCTATAGATTCTTTTACGATACTGGAACCAATTGTAAAAACCTTCATACTTTGCTCCTTATTCTATGGTCTTTTTTGCATATTCAGGCTCAAGTGCACCCGGATTATCATAAATATCCTGGGTAAACGGATCTCTTGCCCAGCCAATGTCCTTTTTAATAACCTTTCCCGGATTACCTGCAATAATTACATTGTTAGGAAATGCCTTATTAACAACAGTTCTTGCACCAATGATTGAACCGTTTCCTACATTGGTTCCGGCAAGCAAAAAGGCCTGAAATCCAACCCACACATGTTCGCCCAGAACAATCCTGAATTTATCTGAATCATATTGTTCCCTGATATAATTAACTCTTTCACTGCTCTCCACATTGTAAATACTGTGTCCGTCACCTGCGTGACACACGATTTTACTTGAAAACATACAGTCTTTACCAATAATAATATCCATAAAGCATACAAACGACATAGTGCAATTATCAGCGAAGGTAGTGTTTTCGCCGATTTTTCCGTAGGAACCTGCCAGTGCTGAGATTATGAGTCTGTCTGCCCTTATATTTTTTCCAAATTCAAATTTTACCTGGTCAGATAAATTAAGGTTGACACTGCAAGGCTCAAACTGTGTTTCTTCAATCAAGGCATCTGCACCCACACCAAGAATACTAAACTTAACTGCCGGATTATATGAAACCACATAGTTGTGGTAAATATCAAAATATTCACCCACAAACCCGCTAAACTGGATAGGATCATGCCAGAAGCACATTGCCCCGTTCATATAGCCGTAGCCGTTCTGCCACAGAAGCTCAAGTATTTTGTCACCACGCTTAACATGGGGAAGTATACATACGTACTCATTGCTTTTGTCTTTAATTTCCAGAAGGCGGTCGCAAAGTTTTCCATCCACAATGGCATCCTCGTACTTCATACCAAAAGCTATTGTAAAACCGTTTTCCGTTAAACAGTTATTAACCGACTTTGATTCACCGATAACAACACATGGTCTGTCTGTTCCAATCTTCTTTTTAAGATCAACTATATCCGAAGTTACTACGGCAAAGTCAATTTTTTCCTGAAGCTCATCCGTATATTTTGCAACAATCTTTCCTGTTCTTTTGCTTCCCTTTTCAATATTAAGCAACACTCTGCCTATATATCTGTAGTACTCATCAGTATAGTACATACCCTCAAAAAGATTGTATTTCTCACCGCCAAGAATAAATTTCACGCTTGGTATTTCGAGACATTTAATGCTTTCCCTGAAATACTTTGAACACTTTTCATAGAAAGCGTTGTACTTTGCAACATTATTGAGCTTTTCAGTGTCGAAAATAACACCGTTCTCCATATACTGAAACGCCATATACGCATCAAGAAGAATGATTTTCTTGTCTTCGCTTACCGGTAATAATGCCTTTGCAAAGTTGGCGACTTCTTCCCTTAACTGCTGGTCTGTCCAGCTAAGAGGGTTAATGACATTTTCAGCCACAATCTTAGAGCCGGTAATTTTTTCGATATTGGCCTTAATTACAGGCATTGTGCTTATACATAAATCATTATGGGTACATCTGAAAATTCTGCCGTCTGCCAGTCTGCACTGCCAAATCTGCTTATATGCTTCCAAAAAGTCAATGCACACATACTCTGCTTTTGTCTTTTCAATCTTATCAATAAGACTTTTTGTGACATCAAGCTTAAACATAGTTTTTCTGTAAGCATTTTCAGTTTTAATATCACTGTCCCTTACAACTCTGGAAGTATCAAAAGTTGTGTAAATGGAGAATGGGGATATACCAACAACTCTGTACTTATTGTGATGGTTATATTCTGTTACATTAACTATGGCATCATCAATTACCCTTGAACCAATTGTCACTAAGTTCATATTCCGCTCCTATTCCCTGAGTCTTCCCGGCTGTCCGTAAATACAGCCGCTCGCATCAAAAACTTTATTTACCAGCGTTCCGTCAATTACTCTGGAATCATCCTGTATTACGGAACCTGATAAAACAAAAGAATGACTTCCTACTGCTACATTGTTACCAATTCTGATTTCATGCTTGACCGGTTTTGAATTATTTAAGTCATAATTAATATTTTTACCTGTATTAAGGTCAATTATGGCATGTCCGTCACCATTGAAAATAACTGACTTAGTTTCTATCTCAGTATTGCTGCCAATATAGGTACTGTCAAAGAAGCTGCCTCTTATGTGGACATCACTTCCGAAAGTAACATTATCTCCTACATAAAGTGTTGCACCGTCATACAACGTGGATGTTATACCGCTTCCCTCAAAAAGAGCTCCGTCCCCGATTTTCAAAGAAACCTGACTTAACAAAATAAACATTGCATAACCGGTGTCTTCGCTCTCGCCAACATAAACTTCATTGCCTGCGCCTTTAATTTCCAATGTGACAGGAGTTTTGGCTTCAACCACATTGCCATAAAAATCCTCATATCTGCCAACGAAAGCATTGAGTCTGAACGGAAAATGAATAGGAATCAGGCAGTTATTCGGTGCGGCATACCCACACCGCCACATTGCTTCCAGAACCTTGGTGCTGTTGTACACATATGGCACAACACATATATATTCCCTGTACTTACCTGCCAGATTAAGCTTTTCCATCTGGTCAATTATTTCCTGCATGGTGGAATTTGCGCTGTACTTAAGTTTGTGTGCTATGTCGATTCCATGACGTTTTCTCAGGTCATACTCAAGAAAGGCATTGTCTCCCAGAAGCACTACCTTTCTTCTCCTGCGGCGCATATTAACCAAATCCGAAAGGGATCTGAAAATTAATTCATCCAGTTCCATATTCTGCTTCACATTGAAAACACCGAAGGTCTCCTCAAGCTTACCTGCATCGTTGTTCTCAATGCACATTAAGCTGGCATTGACATAGTCGTAATAATTTTTATTAAAATGAAACATATATGCAGCCTTAAATCTCTCATCGCCAAACATTTTGTCCAGATGTTTTATTACCCTGCAATTTATGTTGCCAAGAAATACCCCCGTACAACGCTCAACAAATTCGTTGATAGTAAGAGTATTTTCCAGGCTTGGCATAATTGCCATATGTGCTTTCTTATCTACATACTGGAATACATTTCTGACATCCAGAAGCACAACCCTGCCTTCGCCAATCTCATCTTTAAGAAGATTGGCATATCTCTTAATCTCAATGCGAAGGTTGGTATCGTCATACTTAATAGGATTGTAGCAGCTCTCCCTCTCAATTTTGCAGCCCGTACTGTTCTCAATATCCCTGCGAAGAGCATTCAGGTTATCCCTTAACGCCTTGCTCTCGGTCATACGCAGTTTTCTTCCGTCAGACAGTAAAAATTCCCTGAAAAACAATCTGCATACCATCAGGTCAACTACAACAAAGCCTTCAGAATCTCTGAGAAGGTCAAGGACTGTGTTGTTCAGTTCAAGGCCAAATATCAGCTTCTGATACTCGTTGTCAAAACTGTAATTATCATAGTCAATACTCTCCAGCTCAGGAATCTGACACTCCTGTGCAATCGTAAACGGTGAAATTTCAACTAATCTGTTATTATTTTTAATCGTGTTGCGGGAATATGAAGCCGCATCATCACATATTTTAGTTCCAAAGGTTGAAATAATCATCTGTTAAACCTCTTTTCTGCAAAGCCATTCAATAAATTCTCTGACAGCACCGCTTCCGCCATTTCTGGAAGCCACATAGTCAGCGATTTTTTTAACTGCGTCAACTGCATCTGCCGGGCAGCCAACAACGGCAACCTTTTCCATACAGGCAATATCGTTAATATCGTCCCCCATATATGCACAATTCTCACAGGTCAGACCCAGGTCTTTAAGTAATTCATTAAGACAGCTTACCTTATCGGATACTCCCTGGTACAGATGGCTGATTCCAATCTCTTGACAACGTTTTTCCAGCATTGCACTTTTTCTTCCGGTGATAATCGCAGGGATAATCCCATTCTTTGGAAGTATGTTGTGGATGCCCAAACCATCCTTGATGTCAAAGGCCTTAAACAGTTCACCACTCTCACCTATATACACTTTGCCGTCTGTCATAGTTCCGTCCACATCCAGAACAAGTAATTTAATATCTGCCATATAAATTTCCTTAAATTATTTTATTATATCTGAAAACATACTTGGTGTTATGAGTTTTATTTCACAGCTGTTACTTACTGTCTCATAGTACTTTTCAAGCATGCTTCTAAGCTCTGTGTTTAATCCCTCAAATTCCTCAACATGTCGGTAATTCTGGAAGCTTGAATCCACATAATTGTTAGCTTTACCGGTGTCAAAACCATCAAGGCCTGCTATGGAAATCTTAGCTACGCCTACTCTTTTCAACAATGTAAGAAGCATAATTGTTGAATTTTCAAAATTCTTATAATTCCTGTCAATAAGGGTGTGGTAATTAACCACAATGTCATCCTTGCTATCAGACTTAATGCTTGACGGAATAATGCTTCTGATTGTGCCGCATTTATCCTTTCCGTTGGCATAGCGTTTCATACTGCCCCAGAAAACATAATCTGTATGAGGCGAAACAAAATTGACACTTATACATAACGGGGAATTGGAAGCCACATAGCCGGCAATTTCATCACTGTATTCAGTAACAGTTCCACCGGGCACAAGGACTAAAACTTCCCTGTCGCCGATAATTTTTGCAAGCTTATTCAATGCTTCTTCATCATCAACTTTGCTGCTGTTGTACTCAATATATAATTTCTCAATATTATCATAGTCGTACCTTGTCCGCTTGGCAGGTTCAATCATAGAAAGAATATTTTTGACATCCTTGGTCTGAAGCCTGAACTTAGAAGTAAGATACAAAACATTGTTGGGATGTGACTGATAAATTCCTGCCATAAGAGCCGGAATCGAGTAGCCCCAGAATTCCTTTTCCTTGTACGGGTATATGAAATCATCAATCAAATCCAGAATCCCGTCAAAATCATAGTTGTAATTCAGCTTTCTTACAAGATAATCAATTATAAGCTCTGTATTCAGGTTGCCTGCAACCTTACCCATACCGTTAAGGGTTGCATCAATTATTATCTGCCTTACCCCGCTGCTTAATTTAATTACCTCCTGTGCAAGGGAGAATGAAAGCTGGTAATTGTTATGTGAGTGGAAATCTATACATATGTCCTTTTCCATATTGTTATCAATAATACCATATATCCTGTCCACATCATCAGAATACATGGCGCCGTAGGTGTCTACAATGCCAAAGCTGTAAGGATGGACGCTGTTGACCAGCTCCACCAGACACAGAAGCTCCTTATCCGTATAACTAAGGGAGTTAACGCCCTGTATAAAAAGCTTGTAGCCTCTGTCCTTGACAATATTGAGGCATCTGATAACATCCTCAAGACTATTGTTGAAATCCTTCTTGGTAAATCCCACTCTGATGCCATCAATGGAGCGACCGTCAAAAGGCTTAAGCGAATCAAAATCAAACATGCCGTAATCCACAAAAGCCACATACATGCTGGAGCCTGTCTTATCTACAAATGGCACTATCTGGTCAACATCAGTGAAAAATGTGCTATTTCCCCTGTACTCCACATTTCTGTGGTCCCTTAAGAATCCCACCTCAATAATATCAACTTTTGTCTTTGATAAGCGGTTGGAAATATCTTTTATCTCATTGTCACTAAATGCACAGTCAATTATTCTTCCGCCATCTCGCAATGTGCAATCTAATACTCTGATATTGTTCATAGTGTCTCCTAACTTACCGGTTGTTGTCCTTCAGATATGCGGCAACAGCCTTTGCAAACTCAAAATCTTCCTGTGTGTCAATGTCAACAGCTTCAAACTGGTCAATCTCGTAAATATACGGCTTCTCGCCAATTCTTCTGTGAAGCTTGGTAAACACTTCCTTGCGGAAAATAAAGAATGCGCCTGTTTCCATATAAATCGGCTCAAGGTCCTGTGTTCTTACAATATCTGAAAGATTGTAATTAAAAGGCTTTCCCTGATACCACATATAATCCTGCAGGGCCACTGCGCTGAAGGCAGAATCATACTCGCCGCTTGTAACCTTGGCAAGGGCATTTCTGATTGATTCAGCCTTGGTAAACGGCTGTGTTACATGGGTGAGCACATAAACATCAGCATCAACGTCATTAACGAACTTCTCAATAATTTCAAGACCCTTTACAAGATATCCGTCAAGATACGGGTCTCTCTTGAGAAATGTAAGTCCCTCAGGTATGTATGGCTTAATCGCCTCATCACTGCAATATACATATTTTTCATCAATTTCATCGATACCTTCAACTGTCTTAAAAAGGTAATCGCATACAGGTCTTCCTGCAAGGTCTAAAAGATTCTTGCCCGGAAGTCTCTGGTTATTAAGCTTTATTGGAATAAATGATACTACTTTCATTTCCTAATCCTCTGTTTATTTATTTGGCTTATTTCTTAAAACCCTGTCTACATTCTCCCTGTAGAACACTTCAAGCTTGCCGCCTCTTGTTACATTGTAAATCTCAACGCCCTTCTTATAGGCAAATTCCTTAACTGCCTTGTAGCCGTCAATACTTAAATCAGTTGCTGTCGGAAGCCATCCCGCTGCAATCTTTGTTTTATCATCCTCACACTCTATAAAGTGAATCTTAGGCTGGGTGTAGTCACAGTCGGCACCGATGAGGTAAATCTGCTTGAAGCCCATATATATAGCCAGCTGAATGGCCATATTAGTAACTGTAAAGCCGTCATACACATTTACTGAAAGGTCAGAGCTGTACTTAATCTTTTTCTTTTCCATCCAGTCAGGTCTGTGGTTAGAGTAGTCGACCAGAAGGAAGGTTTCTCTGCCGTTTCTTGTCTTTGGATTGATACGATAATGGAAAAATGCCTCTCTCATACAGAAAGTATTTCCTGCAACCGGCTTCTCGCTTAAAGTCTTGCCGAAAGCAAAAATATCAATCATGGCATAATAGGTCGGACGCCAGTTTGTATGCTCATACGCCTTGGTAATTGAGTTTACGCCGATGGTATATTCGTCCTTTAACATCTCTAAATCCTTAATTGTCATTGAAGGTCCCGGACATGTGATAAATACTCTCTCGCCCTTATGGATGTTCTTAAATCTTCTAATTGCCCTCATATCCTTGTTAAGCCAGCCAAGATGCAATGCTGCCAGAACCTTACGTCTGCGAATCATTCTGTGCATTGGCTTATCTGATTCCATTGTCCATGCCTTGGCACTTGGGTCAGGATTCTTCCACTTGGTATACTTCCAGTGCCATTTCTGGAGCTTCTTGTTGGCAACGATTCTGTACATACGGCCGTTGCTGTCCATAATCCTCTTAATGCGCCTGCCGCTTGTCTCTTCATAAATCTGTGTGTCTATCTCCCTGATTCTTGAAGCGAAGCCCATAAGTTCCTTTTTGGTCTCCTTGTTTGCAGGCATAAGGTTGAGATAGATATCGTACTGTCTTGTAATCTTCCAGAGAATATCCTCCCTGAGATAATTGTAGACATTTGGAGTAAATTTATCCTTGTTGGTAACATAATATTCCGTAATATGTTCAACAATTGTTCTTCTGTGCTTATTATTGCGGATGAATGAGGACTCATCTACGCTCTGTCCTTCTCTCTCCAGTCTGTACTGATAGAGATAACGGTCAATCGGCAAAACTGTCTTAACATAAATAAGCGGGAAAATATCATATTCCATATCGTCATAGAATACATGCTCATCAAATCTGATGTTGTTATCCTGTAAAAGCTTGGTTCTGTACGACACATGGTGGAAAAGATACTGCTTTGAATAGTCAAATAAATCCTTATCGAAATCATACACGTTGCCGTATACAAGCACTTCTCTTCCCGGCTTAGGAATTGCCTTTCCTTCCCTTATCTGCTTCATGTTCCATACATTCCGGATACGGATATTTACTTCCTTGCCTGATTTTTCATAAATCTTCTTAAAGTTAGTAAGAACCATGTCTGCATCTTTTGCTTCCATATCCTTCATAACTGCCTTAAGTGCCTCTGTATCAACCCAGTCATCAGCGTCAAGAGGGCGGTAATACTTACCTGTAGCCAGCTCAATACCCTTGTTGAGTGCTGAGCCGTGACCACCGTTTTCCTTTGAAATGACCTTAAATGTATTAGGATATTTTTCCTCGTATCTTCTGGCAATTTGTGCTGTGTTATCCTTAGAGCCGTCATCAATTACCAGCACCTCCAGCTTATCCATATATTCACCGCATATAAGGGAATCCAATGTTTTCTCAATGAACTGCTCCATATTGTAGGCAGGTATAACTACAGATAAAATCTTGTTTTGATTTGTTTCACTCATTATTTTGTCTCCTCTATTCCTAAATACTTATTCCAGAAATCGATACAGGTTATCTCCGGTATTCTTTCATTCCATTCCCAGCTGCAGGCCAGAATCTTTTTGTTAATTGCCCTCTTAGCTTTCCTGCATGCCAGCTTGGCTTTCATCATCTGTGTGAAGCTTTTCTTAAATATTGCATATTTGCCGGTTACATGATTATATACAATCAGCCTCTTGGTCCTGTACGGAAAGGCCTGGCTTATATCACAATCAACAACTATTTCCTTCCTTTTGGCCGGCAGAAGGTAATTCTTAATCAGTCCCTTGGTACTTATATAATTGACTGACTGGCTGTTGTCAATTCTCGACTTCATATCGCAGTCATCATCAATCCACACCGGATTGTACGCCCCCAGCTCCTTATGAAGCTGAAGCGGGTCTATATTCTTGAAGAAATCAATTCCCCTGCAGTAGTCTAAAATAGCCTTGCACGCAACCAGTGTACGTTTGTAATCGTAATTGAAAATGTATTTGTAAAATACTTCAACATAAAACTTTGCATAGTCCTGAATATGCATACCGCCAAGTTCAGACATTGTAATAAGCTTATTGCGGACATCATAATATACGATTGAAGCGCCACGCTGATTGGTGAAAAACGGATGCCACACGCATATACCGTTCAGGGTAATAATCTCCAGCTTACTTCTTACGCCGTACTCAACATCATCCATATGGATGAAGAACGGCATCGGCAGGTTGTCAAAGGAAATTTTGTCAAGAGGCATACAGCAATAGCACCACGCATTATAGTTAATGTCATGCGGTCTCTCATTGCGGATGACACTTCTCACCGGTCTTAAATCCAGATTCTTGTTGTCAAACTTAAGCATTCCGCGGTAATACAGTGCTGCATTCTCAAACTGCTTTGCCTTGTCGTTGAGGATAAGCATACCTCCGCCGACAAGGGAATTCCTGTGGTCTGCCCTTAACATACTAAGGAACGCATAGGTCCTTTCAAGGACGTTGGTATCAAGAAGGATATCGTCATCCATAAGGATAATATTGGTCAGGCCAAGCTCCTCCTGTTTTTTCTTA
>JBJENU010000155.1:0-10738 GCA_051880355.1 Lachnospiraceae bacterium
ATAATCCGAACATCGATTAGATATAATTTCATTTTCATAATACCTAACGGTATCTTCTAACGAATATGGTTCAACACGTTCACCTGAATTCACCATAACCTTCCGGATGTCAGATATACGATTTAAACCAGATATCCCCGTGTTCAGTTTTGATTCAAGTGCTTTCTCATATGTTTCAATATTCCCGCGTAAAATTCCCAAGGAAGAAAGGTTGTTAATAAACGGGAAGATTTGATACATCATTTTTTGTTTGAACTTGTCAAGTACGAAATAAGCTGTTCCAGTGCGTTCTACCATAAACATACCGTGTCCAGGCATATATTTTTCTTCAACATCAGGAACTCCTGGCGCAGCATTTGTAGTTAAAAATTCTTTTATACTATCAAATATGTCTATAATAATTCTTCCAGCATTCGCATTAACAGAGTCATAGTATTTTTCAAGCACATCCCGATCCGATTTTAAATCTGCAACATAATCCATTCTTCTTCTCAGCGCATAATCAAGATGACTCGCATGAAAATTTCTACACTCTGTAAAAATGACAATGACATTATCTGGAATACACAATGTGGTGCCATCAGAAAGAGAAACAGCCTCGTTTCGGAACTCAATTGCATAAATCAGATTTCCGAGTAGTGCTCCTGCATCTACTCTTGAAATATCGTCAAATATTACTGCATAAAGTTCATCTGTATCTCCAGCTCTGTCACAAAGTTTTTTGATGCGTTTCTCTACATAATCCACCGTCATTGTTCCGGTTGCTTTAATATCAATCCCATATACAATGTCCTCATAGGTCATGCTCGGATGAACTTGAATAAACTCACATCTATCACTGTCAATGAAATCCTCGATTTTATCCAAATCGTTATGGATGTCTTTTGATTGGAGGCTATCAATATTTAATTTTTCATAACACAGATAATACGCAGCGGCTCTGGCAAGAAAAGTCTTGCCCGTTGCTGGGTTACCTGTGAACAATAGGTTCTTCATTTAAATCACTCTCCAATGTTCTCGCTATTTTCTACATTCAATATGTTCCTAACCAATCTTGCAAGAAAGTACGATACTTTTGGAGGAACCGCATTGCCAATCTGACGGCTTATTGAACGCTTATCTCCATAAAAAACATAGCTGTCAGGAAAACTTTGAATTCTTGCCGCTTCTCTTGGCGTTAGTGTACGGTCTTCATCCGGATGGATAAACCGACCGCCTGCAGGAGTATCAAACCTTGTGGTGATTGTTGATGCTTGCTCATTCCAACAAAGTCTGCCATACGAACCACTATGAACAGAATTAATCTGTTCATTCAATGCTGTGTAGTTTTCTCCGTTTTTAATTTGGCGCATTCTCTCTATTGCAACCCTTGAATGACGCGACCGCGTATGGTTTGTAATTGTATGTGCATCGCTGGATAAATACTTTTCATAGGCGGTTTCCGGCAAGGGGTTATCAATCACGCCATCTTCACTTGTCATCAAAAGATTTCCTATTGCATCCCTTACCGTCACTTCATCAAAATAGTTCGGATACTCATTTTTTATGTCCTTTATGGTTTTTTTCCATAAAGCATCAATATCCACTCCATCGATGAGAGTTCCTATAATAATCATTCTTTCTCTTCGCTGCGGGACTCCAAAATCCGCAGCATTGATTACCCTGTGATATACGCGGTATGGTTTTCCCTGGAGTGATTCAGGATCTTGAAAAATTCTTTTGATTTCTTCAAAAATTTTCCCACCTTGCATTGTAGATATGCCTTTTACATTTTCCATAACAAAAACCTTAGGCATAACCGTTTTTACAACATTAAAATAATGTTTGAAAAGATAATTTCGTGGGTCGTCAATAAATCCCTGTCTGATCCTTGCACCCGCCATAGAAAATCCTTGACACGGTGGTCCTCCAATAATGACATCAGCCATCGTTCCCACGAACATATCAGAAGTATCTATATTTTTTATATCATCAACAATTACATCAACTTCAGGATGGTTACGCTTATATGTGTTTGCTATAACAGGGTCATACTCTACAGCTTTCTCAACGCTAAATCCCGCTTGGATAAATCCAAGGGATAAGCCTCCGCATCCCGCAAATAAATCAATTATTTTCATCTGCGTCAATTCCTCCGCTCGTCCTGTACCTAATAGCAAAATTCTTGATATAGTTGCTTTCGGCTTCAGTTAATCCATACACAGCATTAATAAAATCATCTATTGCCCGGATTTCCTCCAAACACGCACGGTGCTTATATTCATACTGCGTTTGCTTTGTTCCTACATATACTTTGGTATCTTCCAACTTCTGTCTCAAATTATGTGCCAATTCTGTAGATCCAGACATATTTATTTTCCTTGGCATCATAAAACCATTCAAATCTTTACTGACGTGCCAACAATCTGATACACCTATCCAATACCACCAAAACAAAGTGGAGTTGATCAAGCAGTAACAAAAATCCGCTTCTATTGGGGTCTTAAAACTGAATACCTTATATTCTGGATCATCCACTTTTTCTCTGTAAGCTTTCATCCAAAATGCTTCACGCCTATTTAAGTAAACTGATTCACATCCCTCTCTGGAGATTGCATATACAGACTGCATTTTACTTTTATTTGTAATCTTTTTGTAAATATTAATATCCTGCTCAGTTCCCAACTTAGGTATGAAATCAGCATTTCCGTACTTATTCTTTACCATTTGTATATTATCAAAAAGATTGCAACGCTCTTGCTTATACCAATACATATAGTTTCCAGTAAAAATAGCCTTTTCTGATTTTCTGTCTTTGCCAATCAGAATACATAATTTTTGATGCACCGAATCAAATAAGCAATCCGGTCTATCTGCAAAACTCAAAATATGCTGCTCCGAAAGTAATCCCCCCAATTCATCTCTGAGTTTTTTCATTCTCGGAGTAGATACATAAGAGAGCGGAATGATAAATCCAATCGAACCATTCTTTTCAAGTTTCTTGGCCGCGTTGAGCAATATATTGGCATAAATATTCCCATATTTCATGTCGAGTTCAAGACCCGCTTTCGAATCTTCAACATATGGGGGATTGCCTACCACAATATGATACTTCTTATCAAATGAGGATTCATCCGCAATAAAGTCTAATGATGTAAAACGTCTGTTCATTATATTTCCAAGCCCACAGCAATAATCTACACCACAAGATTCTATAATAAATAGCAACAAGCGTAATTCCGTTATAATGATTGATTCAACATTTACATCATTTCCAAAAATAGTAGAAGTTACCTCTCGCACAAGACGTTTTGTAATCTTCGTTTTTTTCTTCAGCAAATCAATCTTAAGTTCAAGCGCTGTAAGTAAATATTCTCCTGCACCACACGTAGGATCAAATATAGTCTTGTTACAACAAAATGAGTGATATGGAATGGCATCCAAACTCATATTACTAATATTCGATATATTAAGTTTTCCGTAAGATGCCTTGATACTATTTATAAGAATAAATCGTACAACATCATTCGGAGTATAATAAACACCCTTACTCTTTCTTATGCTTTGTTTTTCATTAATCTTTGAAAGAGTATCTTGAACTTGCCAATATGAATGTTTGGATGATGCAGTCTTGTTTCTACGAAAACCGTCTCGCTTTGTAATATCTGTTAGTTCATTGCAAATCAGTTCAACCTCTTTTGGAGAATATGTTTCTTGTATATATGAATAGACAAGGTTTAAAGCCTCATCAACAGCACTACTTTTTTCAATTCCTGGAGCGGATGTATCAATTTTACCCATTGGGAAATTCATCCTTTCGTTTCTGTTCTTCAGTTTTCTCTTCTCTAATAAACTCCATAATATCCCCAACATCACAATTGAGTGCATCGCATATCCGGAGCAACACATCTGTATTGACATTTCCGCCCTTTCCAAGTTTTGCAACAGATGTTGCACTAATGCCGCTCATTTCACGCAAGGCCTTTTTATTAATTCCACGATCTATTAACAGTTTCCATAATTTATTGTAGCTAAAACGCATTCGCTTTACCTCCGCTATTTGTCCCCGTCTAAATACTTCTGCGCACTCTCCGTTGCCTGGAAGATATGGCTTTATCGAATGTGCTTACTTCTTAGTATAACAACTGTATAACAGTATATCACAAAACTATGCAAAAGTCTATAAAGTTTTGTGAACGCAAAATTAATTCTGTTTGTGCGTTTTTATTTTTGCGTATTAATAACCGCATTAATAACTGCAATTCAAGCTAATAATACTACTATCAACTCAACCCTCCGCAAAGTCTTTCTATCAACTCAACCTTCGCCATTTTTATCCTGTCAACTCGACCTCGAAAAATGGCGGTTGATGTATTCCCGCAAAAGAAAAATCCGGGTATCCAGGCAACCCTCAGAAGGTTGTCCGAATACCCGGAAATGCTTTATTTTAAGGCAATTTACACTATTTACTTCTGTACCTTTGACAGCAATACTACTGACTCGACATGCACACTATGCCCGAACTGGTCCACGGCCTGAACCTTCTTAACCTTATAGCCATTCTCCTCGAGGAATTTCACATCCCTTGCAAGTGTTGCCGAGTCGCAGCTCACATACACTACCCGGTCAGGAGACATCTTAATAATCGTCTCAAGGAGGGCAGCGTCGCAGCCTTTGCGCGGCGGGTCAACCACAATAACATCCGGGTGGGCCATCTCAGAGCCGGCATTCTTCTCGTAGAATTCCGGAACTACGCTTTCAGCCTTGCCCACGAAAAATTCTGCGTTGGTGATGTTGTTAAGGGCAGCGTTCTGTCTGGCATCGTCGATTGCCTGTGGCACTATCTCGACGCCGTACACCTTTTTGGCGTGTCTGGCAAGAAAAAGTGAGATTGTGCCGATGCCGCAGTACAGGTCCCATACAGTTTCGTTGCCTGTCAGGCCGGCAAATTCAAGAGCTTTTCCGTAGAGAACCTTGGTCTGGACAGGGTTGACCTGGAAGAACGACAATGGTGAAATTCTGAAAAGCACATCCCCGATGTAGTCTTCAATGTATGGTTTGCCCCACAGAGTGCGGGTCCTGTCACCAAGAATCACATTAGTTCTGGCACGGTTTTCATTTATCATAATTGACTCAATTCCTGCAAAATTGGAAAGGGTTTTAACCAGTTCAGATTCATTTGGAAGGTTGGAGCCGTTAATAACAAGGCATACCATAATCTGTCCGGTGGTGAATCCTGTGCGAATCAGGATGTGGCGCACCAGACCGGTATGAGATTCTTCATCATAGGGTTCAACATTATTCTTATCAAGATATTTTTTGACAATTGCAAGAATTCCTGCATTTTGCGGTGCACCAATGCAGCAATCCATGTTGGGGATAATGGAATGGGTGCGGCCTGCATAAAAACCTATTACAGTATTGCCGTCCCTGTCCCTTCCAACAGGATATTGTGCTTTGTTGCGATAATTGTACGGCGTAGTCATACCGATTATAGGAAGCATCTCATATGAATCCGGAGTAAGTCCGCCGATGTGCTCCAGATTGCCTGCCACAAGCTTCTGCTTGAACTTAAGCTGGGCGTCATAGTCCATGTGCTGAATCTGGCAGCCGCCGCAGGAGCGGGCAACAGGGCATCTTGGCTCCACCCTGTCAGGTGATGGTGTAAGCACAGACATAAGTCTTGCGTATGCGTAATTCTTTTTGGCTTTCATAATTTTGGCTTCTACAACATCGCCAACCACGGCATCTTTTACAAAAATTGTATATCCGTCAATTTTTCCGATACCTTCGCCGTCTGTTCCCAGGTCGGTGATGGTAAGCCGGACTATATCATCTTTTTTATACATATTACACACTTGTCTTTCTGATGTTAGATTCAAATACCTTGCTGTAGCCGAGCCAGTCGCCGCTTTCCTTGGATTCAAGGCTTTCGGTAAAGGTTTCTATTTTGGCGTCAAGGTCGTCAGCATAGCTTAACGCCAGCGCCTCAATAAGGGCCGGCTTTTTAGGCGAGCCGAACTCAAGCTTGCCGTGGTGAGCCAGAATACAGTGTTTAAGCTCATTTTCAAGCTTTGCAGGAAATCCGTCAATGGCAGCTGCACGTTTACCAATCATTTCACTTCCCATTACGATATGGCCGAGAAGATTGCCTTCGTCTGTGTAATCGTTAGTCGGGAAGCCTGATATCTCCTTGAGTTTTCCAATGTCGTGGAGTATTGCCGCTGTAATAAGCAAATCACGATTAAGAATCGGGTACGCACCGGCGAGATATTCACACAGCTTTGCAACGCTTAAGCTGTGCTCAAGAAGGCCTCCGATGAAGCCGTGGTGCATTGCCTTGGCTGCCGAAGCAGTTTTAAAACGCTTCACCATCTCTTCATCATCAACAAGAAATCCTTTTAAAAGCTTGTTAAGATAAGGATTTTTAACTGAATTAATTAATGCAGTTAATTCCTTGTACATCACTTCAATGTCCTTTTTAGTTGTAGGAAGGTAGTCAGCAGGGTCATATTCCCCCTCGCCCACCTTGCGTGCACGCTCAATTTTTAACTGGAGCATACCGTTGAAGCTGGTAACGATACCTGTGACCTCAACATAATCAAGGGGTTCAAAATCACATATGCCAGCCGCACCCGGGTCCCAGATTTTGGCATCAAGCTGGCCTGTTTTATCCTGCAGGATTACATTTTCGTATTCCTTTCCTGTCTTAGTAACTGCAACTGTTTTAGATTTGCACAAATATATTGCAAGGACTCTGTCCCCGTCACGTAATGTTTCTATATAACGCATTTTATTTCCTTTCTATTGACCCAGAACACTTGACAGGGCCATTACATTAAATGTTAATTCAACTCTTCTGTAGCCGTCATTGCCTTTTCGCATAATGGTAAGCACCATTTTGTCCTCAGGAACCAGGGCAAGTATTCCCGTGGTAAGCTCGCTCATGGTACGGACCTCCGCGTAATTAATTTTGATAATTACATCACCGGTCTGCAGACCGCCTCTGAAGGCAGGTGAACCAACGGCTATTTTTGATACAAAAATTCCCTTAGGAAGCTCATAGGCCATCTGGATTTCCTCTGTAACCGTGTTACCGTAAATTCCCAGACACGGCATATTGCGGCGGTTAATCAATACCTCTATTACATTTTTCAAATCAGAAATTCCGTAGGCATTAATGCTGTTGTTGCTGCCATCAACGCCAACACCCACTAATTTGCCGGATGTATCAAATATATATGTATCATCCCCGGCCTGGTATGGCACATCTGTTGACATTACACCCAGATTCATATCAAGCATCTGCTTTACGGAGCTGTTGCTTACACATCTGCCGGTACTGAAAGACTCCACATTGCCTTGTATCTTACCCATTACCAGAATATCATCTCCGGCAGCAACGCCGTAGGATGAGCCAAGTGCACAATTGGATACCTCTCTTGAATCCATTCCCTGACTTTCACTGACTCTCACATATAATATTGCCATATTGGTAGCAGCGTGATATCCAAGAAAAGTGCCGGAATAAACATTGCCATTATTAAATTTTACGGCAATCTTTCTGGCATTATCCAGATAGGAATATTTGGTCAGAATATAGTACCCGTACTCTCCCTCATCATCCTCAGTATTAATAATTATGCCTGTTACCGACTGGAAAATTTCTTCCTGACTTTCTCCCTCAGCATTTACATAGACCTGCTCACTATCTTCTCTGGCAATCTGGATTAAGACAAGGCTCCGCCTGATATCTGCGGCCACTTCCTTAATGTCCTTGCCCTGAGTCTCTTCCTGGGTCTGGTTTTCATCCGTCTGGCTTTCAGGCTCATATGGATACGAATCCTTCTCTATGATGATATTGCCGTATGTCTCCTTGGGCGGTTCATTGAGCATAGGATACAGATACGAAACAACAACGGTCACAATTACTCCAAACACAACTGCTGCCAGCAAAAACAGAAAAAAGCTAATTATTTTCCTGTATTTTGTCAAAGGCTTTGTGACTATGTTTTCGGTATACAAATCGTACTTTTCTTCATTTTGATTCTTCGGTTCGTTTTCCAAAATTTTTTCCTCTCAACATTAGACAATTTACTATATTATTTTACCACAAAATATGTTAAAATGTATATGATTATTTTAGAAATGGAAGGATTTTTATGAACAAAAAGGCATTACAAACCTTAGAATATAATAAAATACTGGATGTTTTACAGGGCTTTGCCTGTTCTTCCCTTGCAAAAGACAGGTGCGCCCACTTAAAGCCCTCCGGTGACCCGGACAAAATTAATCAGCTGCTGGAGCAGACAAGCGCCGCTCTTTCAAGAATTCTGGCACACGGCAGCATATCATTTCAGGGTATTTTTGATTTGCGCCCATACGTTAAAAGACTTGAAGCAGGAGGTGTTTTATCAATATCAGAGCTTCTCTCTGTAAGTTCAACTTTAAGCTGTGCCTCAAGAGCCCTTAATTATAACGGTGATACCCAAAGTCCTGACTGTATCACGCCTCTTTTTGAATCCCTGAATCCTCTCGGTGCCATTAATTCCGAGATTAAAAATTGTATCATCGGGGAGGACGAGATTAGCGATGATGCAAGTCCTAACCTTAGAGATATAAGGCGACAGATTCGCCTTACTAACGATAAGATTCACTCTGAACTCACAAGAATGGTTAACAGCCAGACAACAAGAACTTATCTTCAGGAGGCTGTAATCACCTCAAGGCAGGGAAGATACTGCATTCCTGTTAAGGCAGAATACAAGTCAAGCGTTCCCGGCATGGTTCATGACCAGTCTGCAACAGGCTCTACATTTTTTATTGAACCTATGTCTGTCGTTATGCTTAACAATACCATTCGTGAATTACAGATTAAGGAACAGGAGGAAATACAGGTTATTCTTGCCAGACTTTCGGCAATGTGCGCAGAGAATACAGAAAGCCTTCTTGCCACCGGCAAAGCACTCGTTGAGCTTGATTTTATTTTTGCCAGGGCACTGCTTTCCAAGCACTGGAAGTGCTCCTGTCCTGATATGAACAGTGACGGCGTAATCAATCTTAAAAAAGCCCGTCATCCCCTTATTCCGGCTAATCAGGTGGTTCCCATTGATATAAGCCTTGGTGACACCTTTGATTTGTTAATTGTCACAGGTCCTAACACAGGCGGTAAAACTGTTTCCCTTAAAACTGTAGGTCTGCTGACGCTTATGGGCCAGTCCGGACTTCACATCCCTGCCTTTGACCATTCAAAGCTTGCCATATTCTCACAGATTTATGCTGATATCGGTGATGAGCAGAGTATCGAGCAGAGCTTAAGTACTTTTTCTTCACATATGGTCAACACTGTTAATATACTTAAAAATTGTGATGAAAACAGCCTTGTTTTATTTGATGAAATCGGTGCCGGAACAGACCCTATTGAAGGAGCTGCCCTTGCCGTGTCTATACTCTCATGGCTCCACGGCCGCGGCATAAGAACAATGGCAACCACACATTACAGTGAACTTAAGGTTTTTGCCCTTTCAACGCCCGGCGTAGAGAACGCAAGCTGTGAATTTGACGTTGAAACTTTAAGTCCAACCTACAGGCTGCTTATCGGAATTCCCGGCAAGAGTAACGCTTTTGCAATTTCCGGCAAGTTAGGACTTCCTGCCCACATTATTGAAGATGCCGGCAGCAGAATTGATTCTTCCAATGTGAAATTTGAAGATTTACTTGCAGACCTTGAGGATAAACGCAAAATTATTGAGAAAGAACATGAAGAGATTGCCGGTTATAAGCTTGAGGTTGAGAAATTACGTCAGGAGCTTCAACGTAAATCTGAGAATTTAGATGAACGCTCTGATAAGATTTTACGTGAAGCCAGACAAGAGGCTGCCGAGATACTCCGCAACGCCAAAGAGGTTGCCGATGAAACCATAAGTGCAATGAACAAGCATGGTCTCAGTGTTCGTGAGCTTGAGAAGGATCGCACAAGAGTGCGCGAGGAGATGAACAAAGTCAATTCAGGACTTAAGATAAAAACTCCTGTAAATACCCCTAAAAAGAAGCATAAGCCTTCAGAATTTAAGCTTGGAGTTAAGGTTAAGGTTCTTTCCATGAATCTTACCGGAACTGTTAATTCACTTCCCAACGCCAAAGGTGATTTATTTGTACAGATGGGAATTATGCGCTCACAGGTCAATATAAGTGACCTTGAAATCATAGATGAGGATGTGACAAAAGAAAAGAATTTCAAAGCTACCGGTGCAGGACGGATTAAAATGTCCAAGTCTGCCACTATTTCTCCGGAGCTTAATCTTCTTGGTCTTACGGCTGATGAGGCCATTCAGGAGCTTGACAAGTATCTTGACGATGCATATCTGTCAAAGCTTGGGCAGGTTCGTATTGTCCACGGCAAAGGAACAGGCGTTTTGCGCAACGCCGTACAGAGCTATTTAAAAGGTGTTTCCTACGTTAAGTCATACCGTCTTGGCGGTCTTGGCGAGGGAGACACAGGTGTAACTATTGTAGAATTTAAATAATCAAGGAGGTTTTTATGGCAACAAAACAAAAAATTTTAATCGTTGATGACGACGAGAATATTGCAGAACTTATATCCCTGTATCTTACAAAGGAGTGTTTTGAAACCAGCATCGTATATGACGGTGAAAGTGCATTAGACGAGGTTGCTGCCTTTGAGCCCGACCTTGTGCTTCTTGACCTGATGCTTCCCGGCATCGACGGTTACCAGGTCTGCCGTGAAATCCGCAGAGAC